>SCRU01000045.1 GCA_004323695.1 Burkholderiaceae bacterium | reverse complement strand
GCAGGCGATCTGCGCGGCCTCGATCGCGATCGTGCCGCTGCCGCAGCACGGGTCGTACAGCGGCGTCGTGCCGTCCCAGCCGCTCGCGGCGAGCATGGCGGCGGCCAGCGTTTCCTTCAGGGGCGCATCGCCCTTGTCCTCGCGCCAGCCGCGCTTGAACAGCGGCTCGCCCGAGGTATCGATGTAGATCAGGGCGCGGTCGGTCGTCAGGTGCAGGTAGATGCGTGCGTCGGGCCACTGGGTATCGACGTCCGGGCGCGCGCCGCTCTTGTGCCGGAAGCGGTCGGCGATTGCGTCCTTGATTCTCAGGGCCGCGAAGTTCAGGCTGGTCAAGGGGCTGTGCTGCGCGGTGACCTCGACCTTGAAGGTCTGCCGGGTCGTGAACCAGATCTCCCACGCCACACTGCTGGCCGCGTGGTACAGGTCCTGTTCGTTGCGGTATTCGGTGCTGGACAGCTCAACCAATACGCGTTGGGCCAACCGGCTGTGCAGGTTCAGCAGCAGCGCGTCGCGCCACGACGCATGCACTTGCACGCCGCCGCGCAGCGTCTGCAGGTCGCGCTCGGCGGCGCCGGTGATGCGCTGCACCTCGGCACCGAGGTAGGCTTCCACACCGGCCGCGCAGGGCAGAAAAATTTGCAGCTGGTTCACAGGGCTTTTCTCAGGTTGGTGGGGGCGATTCTGAGCGCCTCGCGGTATTTGGCCACCGTGCGGCGCGCGCACTCGATGCCCTGCTCTTTGAGCATGTCGGCCAGCTGGTTATCGCTGAGCGGCTTGCTGAGGTCTTCGGCCGCGACAAACTGCTTGATGAGTGCGCGCACCGCCGTGCTGGAGGCGTTGCCGCCGGTCTCGGTGCCCAGGCCCGAGCCGAAGAAGTACTTGAGCTCGAAGGTGCCGTACGGCGTGGCCATGTATTTGGCCGTGGTGACGCGCGAGATGGTGGACTCGTGCAGGCCCAGCTCGTCGGCGATCTCGCGCAGCACCAGGGGGCGCATCGCGAGCTCGCCGTGCACGAAGAAGCTTTTTTGCCGCTCCACAATCGCATTCGACACGCGCAGGATGGTGTCGAAGCGCTGCTGGATGTTCTTGATGAACCAGCGCGCCTCCTGCAGCCGCTGCTGCAGCGCCGCGTGGCTGGCCGCGTCGCGCGCGCCGCTCTTGTGCGCCCTGAGCGCATTCGCGTAGACGTCGTGCACGCGCAGGCGCGGCATCACGTCGGCATTGAGCTGCACGCGAAACCGCGGCTGGCCGCCCTGCGCGACGTTGACCACGATCACGTCGGGCACCACGATGTTGCGCTCGACCGCGGCAAAGCGCCGCCCCGGTTTGGGCTCGAGCCGCGTGATCAGCGCGATGGCGGCGCGGACCTCCGCTTCGCCGGCGTCGCACAGCGGCGCCAGCCGCCGCACGTCGCGCCGCGCCAGCAGATCCATGGGCTGGGCGCAGATGCGCAGCGCCACGGCGATCACGGCCATGCGGGATGCATCGCCATCGCGGGCATCGCGCAGCGCGCGCAACTGCAGCGCCAGGCATTCGCCCAGATTGCGCGCGCCGACCCCGGTCGGCTCCAGATGCTGCAGCAGCGCCAGCGCCACCGTAAAGCGCTGCACCAGTTCCTGCACCTGCTCCTCGTCGGCGCCGGCCAGCCCCCGGGCGAGCGACTCGAGCGAGTCCTCGAGGTAGCCGTCGTCGTTCAGCGACTCGATCAGGAAGCGCAGCGCGGCGCAGTCCAGTTCGGACAGGCGCAGCGACAGCGCCTGCCGGTGCAGATGCGACTGCAGGGATTCCTGGCTGCCCGCCAGTTCGGTCGCGTCGGGCGCATCCGCGTCGTCCAGATTGCCACTGCGCGCGGGCGCATCGCCGCCCCATTCGCTGTCGTCGGGCCGGACCTCGTTGGTGCCGTCACCGTCCCATCCGGGCGCATCATCCTGCCCGGACAGCGCGGTTTCTGCCTCATTTTGATCCTCAGCCCTTACCCCATCGTGACTGTTTGCTACTGAATTTGGAGCAAAATCGATATCACGATCGTCGTCGCCGTTTGGCGTGTCGGCCTGCGCCGGGCCGAACTCTTCGCGTGGCGCATCGTCTTCGGGGACTTCCAGAAACGGGTTCTCGTCCAGCATCTGCTCGACTTCCTGGCTCAGCTCCAGTGTCGAGAGCTGCAGCAGCCGGATCGACTGCTGCAGTTGCGGCGTCAGCGCCAGATGCTGCGAGACGCGAAGCGACAGGCCCTGCTTCATGCCGGGCCTTACATGCGGAAATGCTCGCCCAGGTAGACGCGGCGCACCTCGGCGTTGTCGACGATCTGCGCGGGCGTGCCCTGGGCCAGCACATGGCCGTCATTGATGATGAAGGCGTGGTCGCAGATGCCCAGGGTTTCGCGCACGTTGTGGTCGGTGATGAGAACGCCGATGCCCCGGGTCTTCAGGAAGACGATGATGCGCTGGATCTCGATCACCGCGATCGGGTCGATGCCGGCGAATGGCTCGTCGAGCAAAATGAAGCGCGGCTGCGTGGCCAGCGCGCGCGCAATCTCGACGCGCCGGCGCTCGCCGCCGGACAGCGACAGTGCCGAGGAATCGCGCAGATGCTCGACCCGCAGCTCCTGCAGCAGCGCGGTCAGGCGTTCCTCGATCTCGCGGGAGGACAGCGGCCGCCCGGCTTCAGCCCCGCTGCCGTGGCGCTGCAACTCCAGCACCGCGCGTACGTTTTCCTGCACCGTCAGCTTGCGGAAGATGGACGCCTCCTGTGGCAGGTAGCTCAGGCCGAGCCGGGAGCGGTGGTGGATCGGCATGTGCTCGACCGGCGCGCCGTCGATCGTGATCTCGCCGGCATCGGCCCGCACCAGGCCCACGATCATGTAGAACGAAGTGGTCTTGCCCGCGCCATTCGGGCCCAGCAGGCCGACCACCTCGCCTTCCTGCACGGACAGCGACACGTCCTTCACGACCATGCGACTGCCGTAGGACTTGCGCAGATGCCGCGCTTCCAGCCTGCTGGGCCGATCGCCGGCGCCACCGGCTTGCGCCTCGCCCGTCACTTTGCAGTCCCGCCCAGGCGGCTACTGGGTTGCAGCGCCGCGGGCGCGGCGGCCGGCGGCGTCCCTGCGGACGCCGATGCGGCCGCCTGGGGAATCAGCATGGCGCGCACGCGCGTGCCCGGCGCCCCCTCATCGCCTCCCGGCTGTGCGATCCGGCCGTCCACCGTGAACACATCGGTGGCGTTGTTGTAGGTGATCAGCGCGCCGGTGGTCTCGTCGCTCAGCGTGGCGCCGGTGTAGCGGCGCAGCACGGCCCGGCCGATGAACTTGACCGTATCCGCCTTGCCGTCGTATTCGATGGTCTGCGACTCGCCCTCGATGTATTCGTTCAGACCTTCCCGTTTCTGCCGGTAGAACGCGAGCTTGCCGGGCGCAGCCGTGACGGTGGCATATTGGTAGCCTTCCGGGTCCTGGCGCACATCGACCCGGGCGCCGCGAATGATGATGGTGCCCTTGGTGATCACTACGTTGCCGGTGAACACGCTGGTCTGGTGCAGGTCGTCGTAGCGCAGGGCGTCCGCCTCGATATTCATCGGCTTGCTGGTGTCGGCCTTTTCCGCGTGGGCACCGACCGACAGGAGCGCGCACGCGGCGAACAGCAACAGCGAGGCAAACGGGTATTTCATAAGGCACGAATCTTGCTGGCATTGTAAGGGCGGCACCGGCAATGGCTTGCGCCATGCCAAACAAAAACCCGCCGGAGCGGGCTTTGTCTGGCGCTCCCGAAGGAGGTTCGCCTCAGGCGCTCTTGCGCGATATGCCGATCAGGTAATCGACAATCTGCAGCGCGCGCTCCATGCTGTGCGCGAGTTCACCATCGGTGTAGTAGCGCCCCGCAACGCCGAGCGCGGGAACGCCCGAGACCTTGTAGGCATTCATCAGCTGGGTGGCCTCGCGCACCTTGGTGGCGACGGAGAACGAGTTGTACAGCTGCGTGAACTGGGCCGTGTCCAGGCCCTGTTTCTGCACCCAGGCCATGATGCCGGCTTCGCGGTCCATCGGCAGGCGCTCGACATGGATGGCGTGAAACACCTTGACATGCAGCTCGTCGATCTTGCCCATGGCCTTGAGCGTGTAGTACAGGCGCTGCTCGGGCACGAAGCTGGGATTGAAGGCCACCGGCACCCGCCGCATGAACACGTCCTTCGGCAGCTTCGCGACCCACTGGTCCAGCGCGGGCTCGAATGCATTGCAGTGCGGGCAGCTGTACCAGAAGAATTCGATCACCTCGACCTTTCCGGGCGGGGCCTCGACGATGGCACGTTGGTCCAGCACCAGGTAGTCGGTGCCCGCGACGAATTTTTGCCCCTGCGCGCGCGCAGCCGGCATGACCAGGGTGGATGCGGCCAGCGCGCAGGCGCCGGCCAACGAGAACTCACGACGCTTCATTGATTTACGCTCCTGTCAATATCGGAATCAAAGGTCCGAATCAGAGGGCCGACCCGGCCGGAAGTTCCCAAACAAGGTGCCCGGCGCCTCAACGCTGCACGCGCACCAGCGCCGTCTCCATGCCGCTGCCATCGAGCTGCCCCTTGGCCTTGTCGGCGTCGCCCTTTTTCTCGAAGGGCCCGACGCGCACGCGCCAGACCGTGCGCCCGGCCTGTTCGCGCTGCGAGACCCTGGATTCAACCCCCATCAGCGACAGCTTGGCGCGCTGCGCCTGCGCATCGGCCTCCGTGCGGAAGGCGCCGACCTGCACGAAGTAGGTGAATGGGTCCGTCCCGCTGGCGGCCGCCCGGGCCTTGGCCAGATCGCCCAGCGGATCCCCGGACACGGCCGGCGGAACCGGCGCATGGATGCCGGCCGGCTGGCCCCCCAGGACCGCCGGCGGCAGTGGCGACGTAGCCACCCCGGTGGCAGCCCCCGTGGTATCGACCGCGCCACCGGCCGCGGCCGAGGCCGGGCGTACCGGATTCTTGCCATACAGCGGCGCGTTTGGATCCCAGTCCTTGTTCCGCGCCGCCTCCGCCGCGTCCTGGCCAGGCGCGCGGCTCACGTCCTTGTTGATGAACGGAATCGGCACCTTGGTGACATACACCGCCACGGCCAGCGCCGCGCCCAGGCCCACCACCACACCGACGACGAAGCCGACGAAGGTGCCGCCGAATTGCTGTTTCATTTGCTTGCTCACATTTTGACGGGCGCCGACACACCCAGAATCGCCAGCCCATTGTGCAATACCTGCGCCGTCGCAGCCACCAGCGCCAGCCGCGCCAGCTTGACCGGCTCGTCATCCACGAGAATGCGCTCGGCATCATAGTAGCTGTGATAGCAGGCGGCCAGGTCGCGCAGATAAAACGTCACGTCATGGGGCGCGAAATCCTGCGCCGCCGCGCTCAGCATCTCGGGGTATTTGGCGAGCTGCAGCGCCAGCGCCAGCGCGGGCGCGCTTTGCAGCGCGGCCAGATCCGCGCCCGCGAGCCGCGCGACATCGCCGCCCCAGCCGGCCAACACCGAGCAGATGCGCGCATGCGCATACTGCACGTAGTACACCGGGTTGTCGTTGTTTTGGGTAACGGCCAGATCCACATCGAACATGTACTCGGTGTCCGGCTTGCGGCTCAGCAGGAAAAAGCGCACCGCGTCCTTGCTGGTCCATTCGATCAGGTCGCGCAGCGTCACGTAGCTGCCGGCGCGCTTGGAGATCTTGACCTCCTGGCCGCCGCGCATCACGCGCACCATGGTGTGCAGCACGTAGTCGGGATAGCCCGGCGCGATGCCCATGCCCACCGCCTGCAGCCCGGCGCGGACCCGCGCGATGGTGCCGTGGTGGTCCGTGCCCTGGATGTTCACGACCTTGTGGAAACCGCGCTCCCACTTGGTGATGTGGTAGGCCACGTCGGGCACGAAGTAGGTGTAGCTGCCGTCGCCCTTGCGCATGACGCGGTCCTTGTCGTCGCCATAGTCGGTGGACTTGAGCCACAGCGCGCCGTCCTGTTCGTAGGTCTTGCCGGCGGCCACCAGCCGGTTCACCGTGGCCTGCACCTTGCCGCTGCTGTACAGGCTCGACTCCAGATAGTAATTGTCGAAACGGACCGCGAACGCCTGCAGGTCCCGGTCCTGCTCGCGGCGCAGATAAGCCACCGCGAACGCACGGATGCCATCGAGGTCTTCAATATCCCCGGACGCGATGGTTTCGCGGTCGTCGGCCCGCACCGTCTTGCTTGCGAGGAAGTCGTCAGCGATGTCCTGGATGTAGTCGCCGTTGTAGGCCGCCGCGTTGTCGCCGCTCGGCCAGCCGGCATCGCCCGGTTTGACGCCGCGGGCACGCAGCTGGACGCTGTGGGCCAGCGTCTGGATCTGCACGCCGGCATCGTTGTAATAGAACTCGCGGGTCACGTCCCAGCCTTGGGTCTCGAGCAGGTTGCAGATGGCGTCTCCCAGCGCCGCCTGGCGGCCATGGCCCACATGCAGCGGTCCGGTCGGGTTTGCCGAGACGAATTCCACCAGGACACGCTGCCCGTTCGCCGTCTGCCTGCCAAAGCGCTCGCCCTGGGACAGCACCTCGCGCACGGTCTGCTGCTTGGCCTCGGGCGTGAGCCGGATGTTGAGGAAGCCCGGTCCGGCAATTTCGATTGCACAGGTCCATTGCCGGAACGATTCCGACTTCTGCAGCGCCTCGCGCAAACGCCCGGCCAGCTGACGCGGGTTTTCCCCAAGCGGCTTGGCCAGTTGCATCGCTGCCGTCGAGGCCAGATCACCATGCGCGGCGACCTTGGGCGACTCAAAGGCCGCCTTCGCCCCCGCGCCGGGCGACAGCCGTTCCAGTTCGGCCGCCAGCGTTGCGAGCAATTCCTGTTTGACAAAGAGCATCGCCCGATTTTACGGGGCACCGCGTGGGGTGTGGCCGCCGGCAGGTCATCCGGCTTGCCGGCTTGCGCGTTGTATGTTGCAATCCGGACGGAACTTTTCTTGCCCGGCCGGATGTTCTTCCCTTCAACACGTTCCTTCCAAGGAGATTTCATGAAACAACTTCTTCCCCTGATCGCCGCGATGGGCCTGGCTTTGTCGCTGGGCACGGGCGCGGCTTACGCCGCCGACAGTGCCATGACGGCGCAGCAATCCAAAATGGGGACCTGCAACAAGGAAGCGGCTGGCAAGAAGGGCGATGAGCGCAAGGCCTTCATGAAAAACTGCCTGAGCGCGAAACCGATGGCCGCCGCACCCGCCAAAATGACCCAGCAGGAGAAAATGAAATCCTGCAACACCGAAGCCGCCGGCAAGAAGGGCGACGAGCGCAAGGCCTTCATGAGCACCTGCCTGAAAAAATAAGCCCCAGGCCGAAGCTCACAAAAAACCCCGTCGGCCGTGCTGGACGGGGTTTTCTTTTGGCATGATGCGCGCATGACTCATCGCGCTGACCGGACCCCGTCCATTTCCTGCGTCATGCCCGCCTTCAACGAGGCCGGCAATCTGGACCTGGTGGTGCCCCAGGTGCTGGCCGCCCTGCGCAGGCTCTCGCCCGATGTGGAATTGATCGTGGTGGATGACGGCAGCCGCGACGAGACCGTCCAGGTTGCCCGGCGTCTGTGCGCGACGCATCCGCAGTTGGTGCTGCTGCAACTGTCGCGCAACTTTGGCAAGGAGGCGGCGCTCACGGCTGGCATTGACGCGGCACGCGGCGATGTCGTCGCCTTGATGGATGCGGATGGCCAACACCCCTCATCCCTGCTTGGCAAGATGCTCCAGAAATGGAGGCAGGGCGCGGATGTGGTGTATGCCGTGCGCAAGACCCGCGCAGACCAGTCGCGCCTGCAGGCAGGACTCACCGGCCTGTTTTACAAACTCGTGAACTGGGGCAGCCACATCGAGATTCCGGCCCACGCCGGAGACTTCCGGCTGATGGACCGCAGCGTGGTGCAGGCGCTCAAGTCGCTGCCCGAGCGCAACCGCTTCATGAAGGGGTTGTACGCCTGGGTCGGCTTCAACAGCACGGCCATCGATTACGAACCGTTGCCGCGCGCCGATGGCCAGACGAATTTCGGCCTGGGCGGTTCGTTCCGTCTCGCGCTCACCGGCATGGTCGCTTTCTCCACGGCGCCGCTGCGCCTGCTCACGGCACTCGGGCTGCTGCTTTCCATTGGCGCGCTCGGGTACGGCAGCTGGGTCATCATCGACTTTTTTCTCACCGGCGTCGAAGTGCCGGGCTACGCCACCATCGTGGTCGGCCTGATGTTCTTCAGCGGCATCCAGTTGCTCGGGATGGGCATCCTGGCCGAATACGTGGGGCGCATCTACGAGGAGGTCAAGCAGCGCCCCGCCTATCTGATCCGCCGGCGCACCGGTGACGGGCTGACCGCGGCCGGCGCCGGCCCGCAATCCGCAGCGGAACCGGGTGACTCGCTGCTCTGAGCATGGGCAAGTCCGGCTTCTGGTTCATTGCCGTGGGCTGCGCGGCCGCGCTGACCCACATGACCGTCTTCGCGCTGACGCATGCCTACGTGTGGCCCGAAGTGGCGAACGCGCTCGGCTTCATGGTGGCGTTCTTCGTGAGCTTTTCCGGCCACCGCTGGCTCAGTTTCAGCGATGCCGGCACCAGCGTGGCGCAAAGCTTCGGCCGTTTCTTCACGACTGCGCTGGGCGGCTTCGCCACGAACGAGATCGTCTTCGTGCTGCTGCTGCGCGGGCTGGGCTGGCCGTCGTTCGTGGCGCTGGTGGCCGCGCTATTGGTGGCAGCCGGGCAGACCTTTTTGCTGAGCCGATTCTGGGCCTTTCGGCGCTGAGTCCGCCCCGCCGCTGGCGCCCGACTTGAACAGCACCCAGCCGGTGCCGGTCTGAACCGGCAACCAGGCTGGAGGGCCGAACTCGCGCTCGGTCCCGTTGCGCGGCGCCAGCAGCCAGTCGCCCGCCCTGCGACTGGCCGCCGGCAGCACGGCGGGCGTTTGCAGCACGCGGGCCGCGGCCGCGTCAAAGTTGGCGCCCTCGAACAGCTCACGCTGCCAGACGTCGCCCGCCGTGGCGCGCTGCTGTGCCCAGTCCTGGACCACGATCAGGGGTTGGCGGATCTGCGCGTAGAACGGCAGGTCATAGGGATAGTTGCCGACCACATAGACCGTGTCCCCGGGCTGCATCTCGCACCTCAGCGTGTGCGCCACATCGAAGCTCAGCTTGTCCTGCGTGAAGCGGGTCACGAGCAGACTGACGGCCAGCGCCGCGGCCGCGACCAGCACGGCGAGGGCGGCAAACCAGCGGCCCGCGAACCGGCGCCGCCCCAGCGTGCGCTCCCAGCCCAGCGCCGCGAGCAGCGCCAGCGGCGGGATCACCGGCAGGATGTAGCCGATCAACTTGGAATCGGGGATGGTGAAGAACAGCAGGATGGCCGCGAGCCAGATCCAGCACAGGCTGAGCCATTCGCGCGCGATGCCCTCCGGCGTCGGGATAGCACCGCGCCGCACCGCGTCCCACAGGGGCTTGAGCGCGAAAAAGGCCCACGGAAACAGCAGCAGCAGCAGGCCGACCAGATAGAACCACCAGGGCTGGATGTTGTTGAACGTGGTGCCGACATAGCGCGTGAACTGCTGGGTGCCGAACAGGTAGTCCAGCACGCCGGGGTACTTTTGCGCGACCAGCACGAACCAGGGCACGGCGATGAGCGCGAACAGCAGCACGCCGCTGACCCAGGGCAAGGCCAGCACCTTGCGGAACTGGCGCGTCCAGAGCAGCCAGCAAAACAGCACCAGCCCGGGCAGCACGATGCCGATCAGCCCCTTGCTCATCACCCCGAGCGCACACGCGACAAAGCCGAGCCGCGCCAGGTTCGCATGCGGGCGCTCGCCGCGCATGAAGGCAAACGCGAAGCACCAGATCGCCACGCCGATCCAGGTGGCCACCATCATGTCGTGGTTCACGTACTGCCCACCCAGCAGGAACGCCACGCTGGTGCCCAGCATGAGGGCGGCGCGGCGCGCCAGCCGCTCGCCCGCGATCGCGCGTGCGGCCAGGTAAAGCCCTGCCAGCATGACGCCGGCATGCAAGGCCGGCACCAGCCGCAGCGCCCACACGTGGTTGCCGAAAATCGCCAGCGAAACCGCCTCCATCCAGTACAGCAGCGGCGGCTTGTGAAACAGCGGGATGCCATCCAGCCGCGGCGTGAGCCAGTCGCCGCTTTGCAGCATCCAGCGGCCCAGCTCGCCGTAGCGCCCCTCGTCCGGCACCGCGAGCGGGCGCAGCGTGGCGAGCAGCAGCAGAAAAAGCCAGAGGGCGGCCAGCCAGAGCCAGGAGATGCGGCGCTCCCCGGCGGTCGATGCGGACGCGGTCATGGAGGGATGGGGGTTTGGCCCGAAGGCCGGATCGGGTCGTTGCCGAGCGTCACGTTGCACCATGCCCGCGAGTGTACGGTGCGCGGCCGCGCACCAGCGTGACGCCAGCGCGCGCCAGCGCCGCGGCAAAGTCGGTGCCGCCCAGGTAGGCGTGCTCGCGCAACCGCGCGGCGCCGATCGCGTCGCCGGGCGCTGCCGCATCAGCCGGGTGGCACATGAGCAGGCCACCGGCCGGTGCTCCCGCCAGCCAGCCGTCCATCAACGCGGCATAGCGGGCCGTGTCGCCGCCAAAATCATAGACACCCAACAGGGCTTCAGCCCTTGGCAGATGTCGTCTATCAGCTATATGTTTCATAGCGTTTGCGCCCAGCAGGGAGATCACCCGGGACTTGACGCCGAGGCGCTCGCCCGCGCCGGCGCGCACCCGGGACACGCGAAGATACGGCAGCCGGCCCGGGTAGCGGCGCACCAGCGCCGCTACCAGCGGCTCGCGGATGCCCGCGAACTGCTGGACATGCTGGTGCCCGTCCACATGGTCCGGCGGCGCGCCCCACTCGGCCTCGAACAAATCGAGCTGACGCTCGATCACAGCCCGCGCCCCCACCGGGTCAAAGCCGCCAAGCAGCGCGCGGCGCATCGCCGCGCCCAGGGGCAGGCCATGGCCGGCCTGCATGGCGAACTCGCTGGTCCAGTCCAGATGCAGCCCCACATCGATGCGACCACGCAACTCGCGCAGCAGCGCCACATCGCGGGGCCAGCGCGGCGACAGCACCATGGCGCTGGTGGCGGAAAGCCGCCCCTGACGCGCGAGCTGCGCAATGCCCTGCGAGGCGCCCGCGTGTAGCGCAAAGTCGTCCGCGCACAGCACCAAGGGTTTCATGCGGCCTGCCAGTAGCCCGACTCACCGTAGCTTTGCTTGAGAAAATCGATCCACAGGCGCACGCGCAGCGGCAGATGCCGGCGCTGCGGAAACACGGCGTAGATGCCATTGGGCGGCGCCGCAAATTCGGCCAGCACCTCGACCAGCCGGCCGCTGGCCAGGTCCGACGCGACTTCCCAGCTGCTGCGCCACGCGATGCCGTGGCCCGCGAGGCACCAGTCGTGCAGCACCTCGCCGTCGGTGCAGTCCAGCGGGCCGCCCGGCTTGAGGTGGATCACCTCATCGTCACCGCCAGCCGCCGCGTCCGTCAGGACGCCTTCTTGCTGTCGCCGTGGAGCGTTGCGCGGAACGCCGGCGCCCGTAGGGTCGCCTTCCTGTTGCCGCCCTGGGGCGTTGCGCGGAACGCGGAACGCCCAGCCCCGGCTTTGCGCGGCGCCGCTGGACAGCGCGAGGCAATCGAAACGGGACAGCTCGTTCGGGTGCCGGGGGGTGCCATGCCGCTGCAGATACCCGGGCGCGGCCACGCAGCGGCGCTGGTTCTCGGCCAGGCGCACACCGACCAGCGACGAATCCGGCAGGTCACCCACGCGCACCGCGCAGTCCAGCCCCTCGGCCGTGAGGTCGATCACGCGGTCGTTCAGGTTCAGCGACATCGAGACATCGGCATGCAACGCCAGAAACCGCGGCATCAGCGGCGCCACGTGGCGGCGCCCGAAACCGGCCGGCGCCGTGATGCGCAGGTGCCCACCGGCCTTCACGCCGCCCGCCGACACGCTGGCCTCGGCGTTGGCCAAGTCGATCAGCAGACGCTGGCAGTCATCCAGGTAGGCGCCGCCCTCGGGCGTGAGCGTGATGCGCCGCGTGGTGCGCACCAGCAGCCGCACGCCCAGGCGCTGCTCCAGCGCATCGAGCCGGCGCCCCATGATGGCCGGCGCCACGCCCTCCGCCTGGGCTGCGGCGGTCAGGCTGCCGCGCGTCGCCACGGAAACAAAGGATTCCATGGCCTTGAGCTTGTCCATGCCGTCCGATCATGCGCGGCCGGTCGGGCCACGGCCGGGCCGTCCGGCGTTGGCGCGCGCCACGGCCGGATTGAGCAACGAAGAAAGGGTTTTGTCCTTGCCCATCATTGGCAGAGCGCTTCTATTTCCGAAGCACTGTAGCCGAGCTCGGCCAGCAGTTCGGCGCTGTGCTCGCCCAGCCGCGGGGGCGACCGGCGCACCCCGGGGCGCTCACCGTCCAGTATCAGCGGCAACAGCACCGTTTTGGTTTCGCGACCCGCCCCCGGGCCGTCCGGCAGGGTGATCGGTGCCAGCCCGCCGGTGGCCAGCAGATGCGCGTCCTGCAGCAGGTCCTCGGGGCGCGTGATGGGTGCGAACGGCAGCCCGTGCTGCTCGAAGATCGCCCGGATCTGCGCGGCGCCGCGCGCGCCCAGGCGCTCGCGCAGCAGCGGCATCATCCACTCGCGCGCGCGCACCCGGTCGTTGTTGCTTGCCAGGCGCGCGTCCGCCTTCAGGTCGGCAAAACCGAAGGCATCGCAGAACAGCGCCCACTGGGTGTCGCTCACCACCGCCAGAAAGATCTGCTCGCCGCCGCCCACGGTGAAGACGTCGTACACGGCCCACGGCGAGATCCGGCTCGGCATGGGCGCGGCCGGCTGGCCGGTCACGGCAAACTGCATCATGTGCTGCGCCACCAGGAACACGTTGTTCTCGAACAGCGCGCTCTGCACCTGCTGGCCGAGCCCGGTCTTCTCGCGCTGCGCCAAAGCGGCCATCGCGCCGATGGCACCGAACAGCCCGCCCATGATGTCGTTCACGCTGCTGCCGGCGCGCAGCGGATCGCCGGGGCGGCCCGTCATGTAGGCCAGCCCCCCCATCATCTGCACCACCTCGTCGAGCGCGGTCCGGTGCTCGTACGGGCCGGGCAGGAAACCCTTGTGGCTGACGTAGATCAGGCGCGGGTTGAGTTGCTTGAGGCTGTCGTAGTCCAGTCCCAGGTTCTGCATCGTCGCGGGCTTGAAGTTCTCGCTCACGATATCGGCCGTGGCGATCAGGCGCAGCACGGCCTCCTGGCCGCCCGGCGAGCCCAGATCCAGCGCCAGACTTTTTTTGTTGCGGTTAAAGAGTGGAAAAAATCCGGCCCCCGCGCCGATCAGGCGGCGCGTGCTGTCGCCCGCGAGCGGCTCCACCTTGATGACTTCGGCGCCCAGATCCGCCAGCACCATGCCGCAGGTCGGGCCCATCACCATGTGGGTGAATTCCACCACCCGGATGCCGGTGTACGGCAGCGGCTGCCTGGTTGCGGAGGGCTGAGGCTGGTCCATGAAACCAGATTATGCGTATAAAAGTCATGAATCAATCCGGCGCGCGAGCCACGGCAGCGCCGCAACCGGCCGGGGCGATGTCGGCCATCCCCTAAAATTGGACGGATGATGGATCCGTCCCGCGCCCCGAGCGCCGAAAGCCCGCTGGCCGTCTTGTTCGACGCCTACGGCACGCTGTTCGATGTGTACAGCGTGGGCCAACTGGCCGAGCAGCTGTTCCCCGGCCGCGGCCAAGACCTGAGCGTGCTGTGGCGCGACAAGCAGATCGAATACAGCCGGCTGGTGACCACCAGCAGCGATGGCGCGCACTACCGGCCGTTCTGGGAGCTGACCCGCGCCGGCCTGGTGTACGCTATTAAACAAATAGCAAACATCAAAGAACCAGAAAGGGCTGAGGCCACTTTTGGCGCTCAAATTGACCGGCTCATGAACGAATACCGGAACCTGCGCGCCTTCCCCGAGAACCAGGCCGTACTGCAGGCCCTCCGGGCCCGGGGCATCGCGACCGGGATCCTGTCCAACGGCGACCCCGGGATGCTTGGCAGCGCGGTGCGCAGCGCCGGTTTCGAGGCCTTGCTGGACCACGTGATCAGCGTGGACGCCGTGCGCAAGTACAAGACGCATCCTGCCGCCTATAAGCTGGGCGAGCAGGCGATGGGCCTGGAAGCTGCGAAAATACTGTTCGTGAGCAGCAACAGCTGGGACGCGCTCGGCGCCACCTGGCACGGCTATCAGACGCTTTGGGTGAACCGCTACCAGCGGCCGTTCGAAGAGCTCGGCACCCAGCCGACCCGCATCGGCACCAGCCTGCGCGACGTCCTCTCGTTTTTTGAAGTTTGATGGAGATTCCATGACCGCACGTATTTCGGTCCACCGCCTGCAGGTGGACGCCCGGCTGCACCGGTTCGTGAACGAGCAGGTGCTGCCCGGCACCGGCGTCGACAGCGCCACGTTCTGGAGCGGCTTCGACGCCATCGTGGCCGACCTGGCGCCGAAGAACCTCGCGCTGCTGGCGGAACGCGAGCGCCTGCAGCGCGAACTCGACACCTGGCATGGCGCCAATCCCGGCCCGATCCGCGACATGGTGGCGTACCGCAAATTCCTGGAGACCATCGGCTACCTGGTGCCGCCGCCCGCCGGCGTGCGCGTCAGCACCGAGAACGTCGATGCCGAACTGGCCAGCCAGGCCGGCCCGCAACTGGTGGTACCGATCCTGAACGCGCGCTATGCGCTGAACGCCGCCAACGCGCGCTGGGGCTCGCTGTACGACGCGCTGTACGGCACCGATGCAATTGCCGAGACCGGCGGCGCCGAAAAAGGCAGGGCTTACAACCCGGTGCGCGGCGCCAGGGTGATTGAATTCGCACGACGCGTGCTGGACCAGGCCGCGCCGCTGGCCGGCGCTTCGCACGGCAACGCCACCGGCTACAGCGTGACCGGCGGCAAGCTGGTGGTGTCACTGCCGGACGGCAAGAGCACGGGCCTGGTCGACCCGGTGCAATTCGTGGGCTACCAGGGCGATGCCGCCGCGCCCTCGGCGGTGCTGCTCAAGCACAACGGCCTGCACATCGATGTGCGCATCGACCGCGGCACCGAGATCGGCCGTGCCGACGCCGCCGGCATTTCCGACTTGGTGCTGGAGGCCGCGCTCTCGACCATCCTCGATCTGGAAGATTCGATCGCCGCGGTGGATGCACAGGACAAGCTGCTGGCCTACAGCAACTGGCTCGGCATCCTGCGAGGCACGCTGACCGAGCAGGTGAGCAAGGGCGGCAAAACCTTCACGCGCGGCCTGAACCCCGATCGCGAGTACATCGGCGGCTTCGGTGCCGATGGCGGCCACGGTCACGCGGTGGGCCAGCCGGTGCGCCGGCACGGACGCTCGCTGATGTTCCTGCGCAACGTGGGGCACCTGATGACCAACCCGGCCATCCTGTACGACGGCGGCAAGGAGATTCCCGAAGGCATCATGGACGCGGTCATCACCACCGCGATCGCGATGGTGGATCTGCAGCGCCAGGGCGACTGGAACGCGATGCGCAACTCGCGCATGGGCAGCGTCTACATCGTCAAGCCCAAGATGCACGGCCCGAAGGAAGTGGCCTTTGCCAGCGAGCTGTTCGGTCGGGTCGAGGCGCTGCTGGGCCTGCCGGCGAACACCGTCAAGCTCGGCATCATGGACGAGGAGCGCCGCACCAGCGTGAACCTGCAGGCCTGCATTGCCGCCGCGGCCAGCCGCGTGGCCTTCATCAACACCGGCTTCCTGGACCGCACCGGCGACGAGATGCACAGCGCGATGCGCGCCGGCCCGATGATCCGCAAGGGCGACATGAAGGCCAGCGCCTGGATCGCCGCCTACGAGAAGAACAACGTCGCCGTCGGCCTCGCCTGCGGCCTGCGCGGACGCGCCCAGATCGGCAAGGGCATGTGGGCCATGCCCGACCTGATGGCCGCCATGCTGGAGCAAAAGATCGCGCAACCGCGCGCCGGCGCGAATACTGCCTGGGTACCCTCGCCCACCGCCGCCACGCTGCACGCGCTGCACTATCACGAGGTGAACGTGGCACAAGTGCAGGCGGAGATGGAACAGGCCGCCGCGCAGACCGACCCGGTCGCCGCGCACGACGCCCTGCTGGGCGGCCTGCTGCAGGTCCCCGTAACTGCCGCGCCGAACTGGACGGTCACCGAGCGCCAGCAGGAGCTCGACAACAACGCGCAGGGCATCCTGGGCTACGTGGTGCGCTGGGTGGACCAGGGCGTGGGCTGCTCCAAGGTACCCGACATCCACAACGTGGCCCTCATGGAAGACCGCGCCACCTTGCGCATCTCAAGCCAGCACATCGCCAATTGGTTGCTTCATGGGGTCGTCACCGAGGTCCAGGTGCGAGAAACCTTCCAACGCATGGCCGCCGTGGTAGACGGCCAGAACGCGGGCGACCCACTGTACAAGCCGATGGCCGGCCACTTCAAGACCTCGATGGCCTACCAGGCCGCGTGCGACCTGGTGTTCAAGGGCCTGGTGCAGCCCAGCGGCTATACCGAGCCGCTGCTGCATGGCTGGCGGCTCAAGGTGAAAGGCGAGGCCTGAATGAACACTGCCCGCAGCAACGCGTTCTACGCCCAGTCCGGCGGCGTCACCGCCGTCATCAATGCCTCGGCCGCGGGCGTGATCGAGACCGCGCGCCGGCACCCGGACCGCATCGGCACCGTGTATGCCGGCAAGAACGGCATCATCGGCGCGCTGACCGAGGAACTGATCGACACCGGCGAAGAGTCGGCCGACACCATTGCCGCGCTGCGCAGCACGCCGGCCGGCGCCTTTGGCTCATGCCGCTACAAGCTCAAGTCGCTGGAGAAGAACCGGCGCGAGTACGAGCGCCTGATCGAGGTCTTCAAGGCGCACGGCATCGGCTACTTCTTCTACAACGGCGGCGGCGATTCGGCCGATACCTGCTTCAAGGTCAGCCAGTTGTCGCAGTCGCTGGGCTACCCGCTGCAGGCGATCCACGTGCCCAAGACGATCGACAACGACCTGCCGCTGACCGATTGCTGCCCCGGTTTCGGCTCGGTCGCCAAATACGTGGCGGTGTCCGTCCTGGAGGCCTCGCTGGACGTGCGCTCCATGGCAGCCACGTCGACCAGGGTTTTCGTCCTGGAAGTGATGGGCCGGCATGCAGGCTGGATTGCCGCCGCCGGTGGACTGGTCGAGTCGCAGGGCATTCCGGTCGTGGTGCTGTTCCCGGAAATCGAATTTGACAAGGACAGGTTTCTGGCGCGCGTCGATGCGCTGGTGAAGCAACATGGCTACTGCTCGGTGGTCGTGTCGGAGGGATGCCACCACCCGGACGGCAGCTTCCTGGCCGAGCAGGGCACGCGCGACGCCTTCGGCCACGCGCAGCTGGGCGGCGCGGCGCCGGTCGTGGCGCAGATGGTAAAGGATGCGCTGGGCCACAAGTTCCATTGGGCCGTCGCCGATTACCTGCAGCGCGCGGCGCGGCATATCGCCTCGGCCACCGATGTGCAGCAGGCGTACGCGCTGGGCCAGCGCGCGGTCGAGCTCGCGCTGGAGGGCCGCAATGCCGTGATGCCGACCATCGAGCGCATCAGCGATGCGCCGTATCGCTGGCGCATTGGCAGCGCGCCGCTGGAGCAGGTCGCGAACGTCGAGAAAACCATGCCGCGCGAGTTCATCAACGCGGACGGCTTCGGCATCACCGACGCCTGCCGCCGCTATCTGTTGCCACTCATCGAGGGCGAGGACTACCCCGGCTACCAGGGCGGCCTGCCGGTGTACGCCACGCTGCGCAACCAGCTGGTCGCGCGCAAGCTGCCGTCGTTCGAATTGGCGTGAAGCCTGGTTGGCATCGAATCGCTATAATTTAAATAGCTTAATACCGATATCCCATAAGGGCTATTGGCCATTTTTATCAACAACATCAGGCAGCGCGCCGAGCGCCCCCGCCTCTTCCCGCAGCCAGCGCACGAAATCCAGCGCGTCGGGATTGCCGGCGGCGCGCGGCGTCGTGATCACGAAGTAGCCGCGCTGCGAGGCGGCGGTGTTGCCGAACGGTGCCACGAGACGCCCGTCGCGCAGCAGCTCGGCGACCAATGGCAGACGGCCGATTGCCACACCCTGGCCAGCGATGGCCGCCGCAATGGCGTCGCCGTACTGGGTAAACCGCAGGGTGTTCTTGGTGCGCAGCTCGGGCAGGCCCATGATATTCAGCCAGGGTGCCCAGTCGGCGTTGAGCGCCGATTCCTGGGGCGTCTGCAAAATGGCCAGCAGCGTGTGATGCACCAGGTCGGCCGGTGTCCGCAGGGGCCTGGCGGGGTTGGCGAGCAACTGCGGCGCGCACACCGGGTACACCGTCTCCTCGAACAGCGGCTCGCCCACGCCATCGCTGACACGGCCAAAGCGCACGGCCACGTCGATGCGCGCGCGCGCGAGATCCAGCAGATCGTTGGTGGCCGAGACCCGCACATCCACGCCCGGATGGTCGGCGGTGAAGCGGTCCAGCCGCGGAATCAGCCACAGCGAGGCAAATCCGGCCGTGGTGGTGATCGCCACCTGGCGCAACCGGGTGTCGGCGCGCACGCGCGCCGTGGCATCGCGCAGGCGCTCCAGGCAGTCGACCACGGCGCGTTGCAGTACCTGGCCGGCCTCGGTCAACGCCAGCGCGCGGTGCCGGCGCTCGAACAGCGGCACGCCCAGCCCCGCTTCGACCTGCTGGATCTGCCGGCTCACCGCCGACTGCGTGAGGAACAGCTCCCTGGCGGCAAGCGTAAAGCTCAGCGTGCGCGCGGCGGCCTCGAAGCTGCGCAGCAGGTCCAGCCGCGGCAACTCGGAGCGCTGGATGCCGCCCAAAAGCGGCTTTGCCGATGGATTCGCATTCTCTGTACGCATGTCAATGATTCCAATCTGCCGTTTGATGAAGCCCAATTCGCCCAGTATATTCATTCGTACCATGAATGCGAAAGGATCTGCCATGAAACCCGATAGCCATCGTTTCGACCTGAGCCTGCGGCAAGACGCCATGCTGCGCCTGCCCGATGCGGCCGGCGTCAATATCGTGTGCCAGGACGGCAGCGTGTGGATCACGCTCGAGGGCGACCGGCGCGACTTCGTGCTCGAAGCCGGCGACCGCTTTGCCGGAACCGAACATCGGCACGCCGTGATTCAGGCGATGGCGCCCTCGTCCCTCAGCGTATGCGCCACGCCGACGCCGGCCCGGTCGCTGCACGAGCGCAACCGGCAACACCCCGGCCTGGTGTTCGAGCAGGTGCTGGCGTGATGGATGCCGCGTTCCGCTACCCGGTCGAATGGATCGACCGGTTTCAGCTCCCGCGCGGCGACTGGATCACGCTGCGCCCCGTGCTGCCGCAGGATGATGTCCAAGAGCGCGACTTCGTGGCGCACGGCCTCACGCCGCAGTCGCGCTACCTGCGCTTTCTGGTGGGCCTGAGCGAATTGCCCGAGGCGTTGACGCAGGCCTTCACGCACGTCGACTACCACGACCACTTCGCGCTGGTGGCCGAATCGTTCGGCGCCGGCTTGCAGACGCAGGTGGGCGACGCGCGCTTCGTGCGCGTGGGCGGTGCGCCCGAAGTGGCCGAATTCGGCATCGCGGTGGGCGACGCCTGGCACGGCCAGGGCATTGGCCGGCGGCTGTTGCGCACGCTGGTCGCGGCCGCGCGCGCGCAAGGCGTCAAGCAGCTGTATGGCGACGTGCTGCGCGGCAATGCGCCCATGCTGGCGCTGGCCAGGGCCAGCGGCTTTCGCGCGCAGCGGCATCCGGACAACGCCGCGCTGGTGCGCGTGCAATCGCTGCTGACCACCCCCGTCACTCCTGAATCAATAGCGGCTTGCGGTTGATGGGAAAGGGCCGCCGACTCATTTGATGCACAATTTGGAGCAAGACACGCCGGTTACCGTTTTGTTACGCCGCCACAGTAAAATTGGATCGATTCGCGCTCTCCCGCAGCCCGGGCCGTGGCTGTGCTGCCGGTGGACCCGCGGGACATCCACACGCACCCACCCCTCAGAACATCCCATGGCTGCCCCACCATCGCACCCCGCTGCGGCCACCTGCGGGAGCCCCTGATGCCGCCGGCCCGCTGGCGTGCCCTGCGCGACGCCGTGCGGCTGCGCGCCGGTCTGGGTCTACTGGCATTGCTGGGCCTGGCCTGGTCGCTGCTGGCGCTGCCGCTGCGCTACGTGCTGCCGCGCATGGCGGGCGAGCAACTGGGCCGGCACGGTGCCGGCGCCACCTTTCGCCTGTACCTGCGACTGCTGGCCTGGATCGGCGCCTGCCGGTTCGATCTGCGCGCACTCGACGCGCTGCGGGATCAGCCGGCTTGCGTCATCGCGCCGAACCATCCTTCGCTGCTCGACGCGGTGATGGTGATCTCGCGCGTGCCGAATGTCGCCTGCATCATGAAGGCCCAACTCATGCAGAGCGTCCTGTTCGGCGCGGGGGCGCGGCTGGCGCGCTATATCCGCAACGACTCGCTGCACGCCATGGTGCGCCGGGCCGTGACGGAACTACGCGGCGGCAGCCCCCTGCTGCTGTTCCCCGAGGGCACGCGCACCACGCGCGCGCCCGTCAACGCATTGCACGGCACCGCCGGGCTGATTGCCAAATATGCGCGCGTCCCGGTGCAGACGGTATTCATCGAAACCACCGATGCGGCCTTCCTGGGCAAGCAGTCCGCGCTGTTTCGCCGCACGCCCATGCCGGTGAGCTACCGCATCCGGCTCGGCCGGCGTTTTGATCCGCCGAAAAACGTGGCGGCTTTCGCGCAGGAGCTGGAACAGTATTTCAGGGCCGAACTGGCCGCGGCACCCCTTGCGGACCGGCCCTCCGCCGGCGCCAGCGTGCCGGAGGGGCGGCCCGCGCACGACCTGTCGCATGGCGCAAGCCCATGAGGGGTGAGCCTGGCACGTCCGCAGCGACGCACCTGGTCCTGATCCCCAGCTACAACCCCGGCCCCAGGGTGTACGACACCGTGCGCGCCGCGCGCGCGCACTGGGCGCCGGTCTGGGTCGTGGTGGACGGCAGCACGGACGGCAGCACAGCCATCCTGCAGGACATGGCGGCGCGGGACGCCGGCCTGCGCGTCCTGGTGCTGCCGCGCAACTCGGGCAAGGGCGCGGCCGTGCTGCATGGCATCGACGCGGCCGCCGCTCAGGGCTTCACGCATGTACTCACGATGGATGCCGACGGTCAGCACCCGGCCGAGCTGATTCCCGATTTCATGGCCGCCTCCGCCGGGCAGCCGCAGGCCATGGTGCTGGGCGTGCCGGTGTTCGACGCCAGCGCGCCGCGCCTGCGCGTGCAGGGCCGCAAGCTCTCCAACGGCTGGGCGAACCTGGAAACGCTGTGGGCCGGCATCGGCGATTCGCTGTTCGGTTTTCGCGTGTACCCCATTGAACCCTTGCGCCGCGTGATGCATGGGCAGCGCTGGATGCGGCGCTTCGACTTCGACCCCGAGGTTGTGGTGCGCCTGTGCTGGCGCGGCGTGCCGCCGGTGAACCTGCCGGCGCGCGTCCGCTATTTCAACGTGGACGAAGGCGGGGTTTCGCACTTCCACTATGGCCGCGACAACGCGCTGCTGAGCTGGATGCACGCGCGCCTGCTGGCCGGCTTTGCGCTGCGCCTGCCCTGGTTGCTGCTGCGCCGGCTGAAAGGGCGTTGAACAGCGGGCCGGCAAGCCCGTCAGATCATGCCGCCGTTGATCGAGATCACCTGGCCGCTGACGTAGGCGGCGCGATCGCTGGCCAGAAAAGCCACCAGATCGGCCACCTCCTCGGGCGTACCGGCGCGCTTCATGGGCACCAGTCGCGCGATGGCGTCGGCGTCGAAGCTGGCCTCGCTCATGGCAGTGGCGATGATGCCCGGCGCCACGGCGTTCACCGTGATGCCGCGGCTGGCCACCTCCAGCGCGAGCGATTTGGTGGCCGCGTGCAGCGCGCCCTTGGCCGCCGAATAGTTGACCTGGCCGCGATTGCCCGCCACGGCCGCGACCGAGGTGATGTTGATGATGCGGCCCCAGCGCGTGCGGATCATCGGCAGCGTCAGGGGTTGGGTCACATGGAAAAAACCGTTCAGCGAGACATCCAGCACACGCTGCCACTGCGCCAGTTGCATGCCCGGAAACACCGCGTCGTCGTGAATGCCGGCGTTGTTCACGAGAACCTGGATGGCGCCGTCCTGCAGCAGCGCCTGCAGCGCGGTGGCGGTCGCGGCGGCGTCGGTGACGTCGAAGGCAACGGCCTCGGCCGCGCCACCGGCCGCCACGATCGCGCCCGCCAGCGCCCGGGCTGCGGCGAGTCCGCGGTTCGCGTGCACGACGACATGCAGGCCATCCTGAGCCAGGCGCCGGCAGATGGCGGCACCGATGCCTCCGCTGCCGCCGGTGACGAGTGCCCGCTTATGTGGCAGAGTCATTCGGATTCTCCTGCGACATGAACGGGGTCGGCGGCCGGGCGCAGCACGGCCGTGTCCAGCACGACAGCCGCGCGGCCCTGCAGCAGCAACTGCGGGCCGGCCTCGATCCGGAACTGATACAGGATATGGTTCGCATCCCCCAGCAGACGCTCGGCGGTCACGATCAGGTCGCCCTCGATCGTGTCCAGCCGCTGCACATGCAAGTCCACCTTGCGCACGCTGGCCAGATAACCGACACGCGGCACCGCACTGCCCCCCTGCGCACGCTCCGCCAGCAGCGCGCCGTGCACCGCCATCGCCTGGGCGGCGAATTCAACGCCGCAGGCGGCACCCAAGCGGCCCTGGGCGCGCAGCGGATTGTCGCTCGCGCGGTGCCTGCCGGTGCGGCACACGATGCAGGTGTCATCCCATGCCGTCACGGCGTCGAGCAGGCACATCAGCCCCTGATGCGGAATGCGCCGGGCGATGTCGCCATGCTGCAGTTGGGGCGGTGGCGTCGGCATCGTGTCAGGCGCAGGGGCTCAAATCAAGCGCGAGTTGCAAGCCGTCCAGGTAATCCAGCACGACGCGGCCGGAATACCGTACCGCCAGCGCGCGCAGCAGCGGCAGGCCGCGCGCGGCCGGAACGGCGCGGCGCAGCGACTCCAGCACGGGATCGGCCAGTCGATCTGCCGGGTCGCCCGTGAGGCAGGCATCGCCCTGCAGCCGGATGCAGGCGAGGCTGCGGGCAGTGCGATGGGGACTCAGGACCAGCGCGACGCCGAAACTGTCCGGCACCGGTCGTGCGCTGCGCAGCGGCTCGGGATAGTCAGTGTCATACACCAGCAGCAACACCGGCGTTTGCTCGGCCACGGCGAGCGTGATGGCTTCCAGCAGGCCCGCGGCAAAACTGCCGTCGAAGGCGCACAGCACCGACGAGCCCGCCATCGACCCGGTCGCAATACCCCAGTAGCCCGAGGCCGCGTTGTGCACGGAATTATGGAAACGGGTGGGCGAGATGGGCTTCTCCGGCGACGCCAGCGCCGTGCACATCTCGTGGCAGTTCTGGCCATCGCCGCCCGACGAGGCGAAGACCGAGGGGAGCCGGGCCGGATCCAGTCCGGCGGCCTGGACTGCCTGCAGCCCGACCGCGAGCGTCAGCTTGACGATGGCGCCGGCGCGGCGCCGCTCGGCCGCAGGCAACGCCGCCGGCACGGGAAGCACGGTTTTCTGCGCCCGAGTGGGTACCAGGCCGGCAAGCTGCTGGCGCCCTTCTTCCCAGGCATCGAAGCCCGGACCCAGCAGGCCCACGCCGTCGAGAAACACGACCAGTGGCGGGAGGAGTACACCAGGCGACACGGTCATGATGCCGGGTCCTGGTCAGCCCGGCCGAACACGAGGCTGCAATTGGTGCCGCCGAAGCCGAACGAATTGCTGAGCACGGTTTTCACCCGCTGTTCCCGGTTCTCCAGCAGGTAGTGCACGCCCAGCGCTGGATCGACATGCTCCGTATTCACGCCCGCCGGCATCAACCCCTGCTGCAATGCGAGCGCGCTGATCACAGCCTCCAGCGCGCCCGCGGCGCCCAGCGTATGTCCGGTCGCGCCCTTGGTCGAACTGCAGGGCGTCGCGCCGTCGCCGAACAGCGCCGCCACGGCCATGCCCTCGGCCGCGTCGTTGCCGGGCGTGGCCGTGCCGTGCAGGTTGATGTAGTCGATCTGCGCGGCCTGCAGGTGCGCGCCGTCCAGGGCCTGCTGCATCGCGAGCCGCGCGCCCAGACCCTGCGGGTGGGGCGACGACATGTGATAGGCGTCGCTCGACTCGCCAACGCCGAGCAGCAGTACCGCGCCGGCCTCCAGACTGTCGGGCGCGCGCTCGAGCAGGATGAAGGCAGCGGCCTCGCCGATCGAGATGCCGTCGCGCGCCGCGTCGAACGGCCGGCACGGATGCGCCGACAGCAGGCCGAGCGAATGAAAGCCGCACAGGGTCGTGAGACACAGCGAATCGACGCCGCCGACGATGGCCGCATCGATGAGCCCCGCCTGCATCATGCGCCGTGCCGAGGCAAACACCTTGGCACTGGAGGAGCAGGCCGACGAGACGGCCATCGCCGGCCCTTCCAGTCCGAAATGGCGGCGCACGAAATCGGACACCGAGTAGGGGTTGTGGGTGCTGGCGTAATGAAAGTCGGGCGGCAGCGCACCCGTGACCGGGTCGCGGCGCCGGTAGGCCAGCTCGGTCTGCAGAATGCCCGAGGTGCTGGTGCCCAGAAATACGCCGATGCGCCGGCGCCCGACACGCGCCATGACGTGCGCCACGGCCTGCCCGAAGCCATCCTGGCGCAGGCCGAGTTGCGCGAGACGGTTGTTGCGGCAATCGTAGGCGCGCAGGTCCGCGCGCAGCATCTCGTCGTCCACGCCCGCGACCGATCCGGTCCAGGTCGAGAGGTCGGCGCCATCGAAGTCGCAGGGCCGCAGTCCGCCGCGTTGCCCGCGCAGCGCGGCAAGCAGCGGCGCCCGCCCGCGGCCGATGCAACTCGTCGCGGTGAAATGCGATAACAGGAGAGGTTGCACGTAGCCGGGCCGCAGTGAAACAGTCAAATCAGTTTAGCAGCGCGGCGAAAACGGTCACCCCCGCGCCGCGCGCAGGGTGACGCAGCGCAGTCGCGCGTGCGCGATGGCCGCGAGCAGCGGCGGCAGCACCTCCAGAATGACGGGGGTGCCTTGCGCGGTCGATGCACTGTGCCGGTCGTGCAGCAGCAGAATGTCGCCGGCGCGCAGCGAGCGCGTCAGGAGGCGCAGCACGGCCTGCGCATCGCCGTTACGGGTATCGTAGGCGCGCCGGCTCCAGCTCGCGAGCTGCAGGCCCAGACGCTGCAGCACCGGATCCAGGAACGGGTTGCGCAGACCGGCCGGCGCCCGGAAGAAAACGGGCCTCTCGCCCGTGATCGCCGTGAGCGTTCGCTGCGCCGCCTGCAGCTCGCGCAGGAAGCCGCGCGGCCCGAGCAACGCAAAGGGCAGGCCGTGCGTCTGGCTGTGGTTTTCGATCGCGTGCCCGCGGCGCACGATCTCGCGGCACAGCGCGGGGTGCCGCTCGGCCTGCGCGCCAACGCAAAAAAAAGTGGCCCTGGCACCATGGCGCTCCAGCAGATCGAGCACGGCCGGCGTGACGTCGGGGTCCGGGCCATCATCGATCGTCAGCGCGACTTCGCCGCGGGCCGCGGCGGCGGCGGGCAGGCGCGTCCAGTTCGGGCCCAGCCACCGGCAGCGCGGCAGCAGGCCGCCCAGCGCAAGCACCGCGTGGTTGGCGATCAGCGCCGCGATGGCCCAGGGCCAGATCACGGGCCGCACCAGCATGGCGACCAGTGCCGCTGCGTGCAGCCCCGCGGAAGCCCGCACGAGGAAGCTCGGACGCCAGCGCCGCGCTTGGGGTGGAGTAGCCATCAAGCGGTCGCCTCTGCGGCTGGAATCGGCGCCTGACGCTTGGCAAACACGGCCGAAAACAGCAGCGCCAGAATAGCACCAGGCCCCACCGTGATGCCGATCGCGTGCAGCACCGGCACGCTGGAAAAGGCCAGCACGCCAAAGCCAGCCACGGTGGTCAGGTTGGCCAGCAACAGCGAGGCGAGCGTGCGCGGCGTGATGCCGCCGTGGACGCCCGGATCCACCGCCGTTGCGCCATCCGTGCCCGGCGGACCCGAACGGCGATTGAAAAACAGCGCGTAGTTGGAACCCACGGCCACAATCAGCAGCAGGCCCACGAGGTGCAGGATCGTCAGTTGCTGGCCGGCCAGCGCGAGCGCGGCGGCGACCGTCAGCACCGCCCCCACCAGCGGCGCCAGCACGCGCAGCACGCACTCGAGCGAGCGCAGCGCGACCCCCAGCAGCGCGACGATGGCCGCCAGGCCTGCCAGCGAGAGCACGAGGGCCTGGTGCAGGTAGCCGCTGTACAGTCGATCGGCTTCGCCCTTGACATCCACCAGCAGGATCTCGGCGCCCGCATTCGACACATCGAGTCCCGCCAGCGCGTGCCGGATGACGCTCGGGTCGATGGCAGTGGAGCCCGTCTTTGCCACCGGCGCATGCAAGGGCAGAAACGCGGTCCAGCGTTCGGGTTCGCCTCGGTCCGCTGCATGGTGCAACAGCATCCCGTCCACCGCCACGGCAAAGGAGGTGCCGTCGAGATCCGCGCGTGTGACCGGCGGCATTTGGCGCGCCGCCTGTGCATCCGCCAGGAAAGGCGCGAGCCGATCCAGGCGTATCGGCAGGGTGTCCAGGGCCTGGCGCAGGCGGTCTTTCAATTCTGCCGGCGCCGGCAGGCTCGCCACCCTCGCCTGCTGGGTCGCCACGCTGGGCAGGAAGGTGGTCGGGCTGTCCACCCCGGCGATCGCGTTCGCCTGCACCAGCGGCTGCAGCGCACTTGTGACCGACTCGCTGGCACGGAGCACGCGTTCCTGGCTGGACCCCGTGACGGCAACCAGGTAACGCACATCGGGCGCCCCCAGGTCGGACCGCAGCGATGCATCGAGCGCCTGATCCGCCGCCGGCACCGGACTCAGGGCCGACAACTGATGGCTCCACAGGGTCTGCCTGTGCAGCGCCAGCACTGCGGCGGCCGCCAGCACGAGCGCGACGACGCTCCAGCGCCAGGCGCCGGCGCGCTGCGCCAGCCACGCCAGGCGCCGGCCCAGCGCGGAGAGGTCGCGGACCCGAAAATCCGCAGGCAGCAGCACCGGCAGCACGAAGCGCGTGACGAGCGCGGCGGCCAGCAGACCCGAGATCGAGTACAGGCCGAGTTGCGCCAGCCCCGGGAAACCCGACAGCAGCAGCGAGGCGAAGCCGAACACCGAAGTCAGCACCCCGAGCCGGATGGTGGGCCAGAAATCGCGCCGCCACTCGCGGCTGCACGCCTGGGTGCGCTCGGACTGCACAAACAGATAGATCGAATAGTCCACCGCCTCGCCAATCAGGGTCGTGCCAAAGCCCAGCGTGATGCCGTGCACCGTGCCGAAGCCGAGGCTGACCGCCGCCACGCCGGCCATCGCCCCCGACAGCACGGGGAGCAGGCCCAGCCCCAGCGTGCGCACGGAGCGGTACACCATCAACAGCAGGGTCACGATCAGGATCAGGCTGAGGGCGGCGAGCCGCGTGACCTCCCCTTTGATGAGATCCCGGGCATGCACCGCGAACACACCGGGCCCCGTCATCAGCAGGGTCGCGGACAGGGCCGGCACCGCGGCAGCGTGCTGCGCCGCGGTGAAGGCCGCGCGCACGGCGCCGATGGCCTGCTGCTGGCCGTCCGTGTCCGAGCCCGCCGCCCGGGTTTGCAGCAGCAGCAGCGCGCGCCGCCCGTCGGGCGAGACCCAGACGCCATCCGCCTTGCGCGGGCGCTCGACGCGCTCCCCCGTGCGGCCGGCGAATTGCTCCAGCAGCCCGGAAAATTCACCCGTCGGGTCACGCGGCACGATGGATTTGATCAGCAGACCAGCCGGCGACGCCAGCAGATCCAGCGTGTCGCCGATTGCGGCGCGCAGCCCGGCAACGCTGAAATGCGCCGGCGTCATGGCCGGGCTGAGCTGGTAGCGATGGTCGAACAGGAATGCGCGGTCACGCTCCTGCGTCATGGCCTCGCCGTTGCTGACGGTGGAGAACAAACCAGCACCGCGCAGCCGGGTGACCATCGCCTTCGACAACGCGGCGCGGCTCGATGCATCGGCCCCCTGGATGCCCACCAGAATCAGGCGCGACGCCACGCCATCGCGCAACTGATCCACCAGCAGTGCTTGCTGCTCGGTCGGCGCCCTGGGCAAAAATGCCGACAGGTCGGCGGTGAATCTGGCCCGGCCGATCAACATGGCGCACAGCAGCAGCGCGGCCAGCCAGATCCAGACCGGCACGCAGGCCCGCGCGCGCCAGCGCGTCATGGGGTGAACACCGGCGTGATGGTCATCACGGAGCGGTCATGGTCCGTCTGCTCGATCTCGATCGAGCGCACCTCGGCTGCGCGGCCCTGCAGCACGATGCTTTGCACCGCGGCGGCCATCTTGGGCTGCAGCGGGCGCAGCGTCAGGGTCCAGCGCTGCTCGGTGCCGTTCAGCGCGATGTCGTACACGCGTGCCAGCGCCTTTTCATCGCCCGCGAGGGTGGCGCGAATGCTCTCGGTAAAAGCCCCCAGTTCGGGGTAATCCTGCAAGGCCAGCACGTACCGGCGCGGGCCGCGCTCCAGCGTGAGCGTATTTCCCACCAGCACCATGGACTCGGGCTTGGGCTTGAGCGTGCGTTTCTCCAGCCGATCCGGGGCGCTGTAGATCAGTTCACCCGAGGATTCCACCGGCCGGTCCAGCATGCCTATGTATTTTTTTTCCACGAAGGTGGCATGGCCCGACTTGTTGCGGGCCAGCGCCTGCATCAGTTGATCGAGTCCCCACGCAGGCTGCGCGCGGACGGTGCAAGTGGCGGCGAGCATCCCCCCGAGCAGCACGCCCGCCAGCGCACGGGCCCCGGCGCGCCGCGTCAAGGGAGCAAACAAGTCAGTCATGCTGGCGAGCGGACGCCCCGCTGCCGGCCGGGTCCGGCGCAGGTTTCCAGAAGTCAAAAAAATTGAACCAGTTATAGGGCGCGGCACGACAATATTGTTCCAGCAACTGACCATAACGGGTCATCGCCGCATGCACGGCGGCGTCCCGTCCGCCCGCCGCCACGGTGGAGAAATCGGCCACCGTTTCAAAATGAAGATCGTAGCGATTGCCGCCCCGGTACAGGCCCGCCATGAACAGGACCGGGCGCCGCAAAATCGCGGCCATTCGAAACGGGCCGACCGGCAGGGATGCGGGCGCCCCCAGAAACGGCAGCGACACCATGGCGTCATGCCCGAGCGAGCGGTCGCCCAGAATGCCGACCACGGCGCCCTGCTCGCACAGTTCGTGCACGGCCATCATCGAATCGACATGGCCCAGCGCCACAATGTCCCGCTGCGCCGCCGGATTGACGGCGGCCAGCAGCGCGTTGATCTTGCGGGCGTTTTCCTCGTACATGACCATCACCACGCGCAAGCCGGGTTGCTGGCGCCCCAGCGCGCGCATGACCTCGAAGCTGCCCAGGTGGGCGCCCAGCAGGAACGCGCCCCGACCCCGGGCCAGCACGTCAATGATCAGCTGCTGCTGGTGCGGCGCAATGTCAAACAGGTCGAACTGACCGTTGATCAGGTAGATGCGGTCATGCACGACCGATGCAAAGCTCATGAAATGGCGAAACGGCCCGCCCCAGCCCACGCGGGCGCCCGAAGGCACTGGCAAGACCCGGCGCAGGTAGGCCCGCGAAGCCCGCCGGGCACGCGGCGAGAACAACAGAAAATAGCCCGCCACGCCGTACAGCAAGCCACGCGCCGCCCGGCGCCCCAGCCGCAACGAGATCCAGCACATGAGGCGCAGCATGAACAAGTTGCTGCGCTCCGGGCTGCGCTTCCAATCGGGCGCGGGGGCATCCTCCCGGTCCGGCTGCGGCAGCGCTTCGCTCATGGCGCCAGCACCAGCATTCCGCTGGCCACCTGGCGCGCGCCGCAGGCAATGACCCAGCGCAGGCCGGCATCGGCCGTGCGGACGTAGGAGACAACCAGATGCTCACCCGGCAGGGCCGGGCTGAAAAACTTGGCCGCAGTGATCTGGGATACGCCGGCGCGCGCGTTCGGTGCCAGCCGCACGACGGCATCGAGCAACAGCACGCCCGGCAGGATCGGCGTTCCGGGAAAATGACCGGCCAACGCGGGGTGGTCCGCCGGCACGGCCAGCGCGCGCTCGATGGGTTCAATCGGCATGCCGCCCGCGTCCTTTCGGGTCATGCGTCCGGGCCAGCGCCTGCAGCGCCTCGCGCGGGAGTTTGCCGGTGCTGTTGCGCGGCAACCGCTCCACGAACAGCAGCGGCCGCGGCATGAAGGCAGGGTCGATGCGCTCGCGCAGCGCGGCCCGCAGCGCCGCCATCGACAAGCCGGGCGCCACGACAAAGGCGCGCAGGCGCGCCACGCCCGGCGCCGCGTCGTCCTCATCGGGCATGAAAAAGACGCCGTCTTGCACGCCCTCGATGGCATTCAACTGGTGGTTTAGGTAGGCGAGCGAGCTGCGCTTGCCAGCGATATTCACCAAATCGGCCTTGCGTCCCCGCAGCAGGAAATGCTGGTCATCCACGCACTCCAGCACATCGCCCACAGCCACCGGCGTCTCGACATGGCCCCCCGAGACCCACACCCGCGCGCCTTGCGGGACAAGACGCACCTGCGGAAACAGCGTCCACGGCTCGGTCGTCGCCGGGCGGCGCGTGGCGATCTGCCCGGTTTCGGTGGAGCCATAAATTTCCAGCAATGGCGCCGCAAGCGCGGCCTCGGCGGCCTGCGCGAGCGCCCTTGGCATCGGGGCGGTGGCGGACACCACCAGATCGAGCGCCGGCACGGGCAGGCCCGCCGAGAGCAACGCGCGCAGGTGCACGGGCGTCGTCACCAGCAGACGCGGCCGCGGCACTGCAGTCAGGGCGGCGCAGATATCGGCGGGATAAAAGGGATGCTCGGCGCACAGCGCGGCGCCCCCCTGCAGCGCGAGCAGCACCGTGGATTCAAACCCGAACATGTGCTGCGGCGGCACGGTGCCGATGATGCAGTGCCGTGCACCCCCGGACAATCCCAGCCGTGCCGCCCCGGTACTCACATTGCGCACCAGCGCGCCCCAGGTCTTGCGGTGCGGCACCGGCAAGCCGGTCGAGCCGGAGGTGAAGACGCAGGCCGCAATCTGATCCGCCTCGATGCGCGGGACACCGTCCGGCGCCGGCCGGGCGTTTGGAGTATGCGGTTCCGGCCCTGGATAGGCCAGTTGCGGCAGCGCCACTGACGTCGCCGCGTCGCAGAGACAAAAAACGTCGGGCGCGAGCAACTGCAACTGCCGCACCATCTCGGGTGTGTGGTTCGGCGGCAGCAGGCTGATCTTGCGCGTCACCAGCGCGGCGCCCAGTCCCACCGCGAAATGGTAGCGGTCCGCGCAGACATTGAGCACGTGCGCCCCGCGCGGGAAGAGCGCGGCGAGCCGCTGCACATCGGCCAGGAACCGGCCCACCGTGATGGCCTCGCCGCGGCGGTACGCAAACACATCCGCGATGCCAGTGTGCGTAACAAGCGCCAGCGAATTCATGGGAGCTGCGGCAAACCGGCCAACACGTTGCGTCAGTGCGCGCGCGCCGCGGCGCCGGACGAGGAGCGGCGGTAAGCCACGACTGACTCCCACAGGCCGCCCCGCTCGGCCCGCGGCAGCACATAACAGCGCACCGCGTACTCGGCGCCAAACATCAGGCCCACCAGCGGCAGCCCCAGCAAGTTGGCAAACACCGACCAATCCGCGATGGGCGCCAGTGCAAACAGCAACAGCGACGCGATGGCCATGGCCGCAAAGAACAGCGTCCAGGCCCAGGTGGCGCGCCGCGTGTAGCGCAGCACGGCGGGCGACAGCGGGCCGTGCAGGAGCGCGGCGAACCGCGTCACCAGCGGCGTGCGCCCCGGCCGCAGGCTGCGCCCGAACGCCAGCCCCAGCAGCAGCTGCAAACCCAGGTCCTGCAACAGGAATATCCAGTGGTCATGCCGCACGAGCCAGCCGCTGCCCGCATACAGCGCGGCGCAACCCGCCAGCCAGAGCGGCAACAGCAGCCGGCGCGCTGGCGAGCGCCACGCGAACAGCAGCGCCAGGATCGCGCCCGGCGCCAGCGCCACCCCGGCGTTGAACAACGCGGGCGCCGGAGCCGAGGCGGCCAGATGGGCCAGCACCGCGTAACCGGCGCACAGGGCCAGCGCGAGGGCGCCCTTGCCAACCTGCGTCCAGCGCGGCGCTTCGCGACTCACTTGGTTCTCTGCGCCGCAATGTGCTCGCAGAGGGACCGCAGCGAACCGAAGATCTGGCCGTTGTCTTCGTGGTCCGCGCGCAATTCCAGACCATATTGACGCGAGATCACCAGCGCGACCTCCAGAATGTCAATCGAATCCAGCCCCAGGCCCTCGCCATACAGCGGCTCGTCCGGCACGATGTCGGCCGCCGGCGTTTCCAGGTTGAGGGTGGCCACCAGCAGTTCCGCCACCTCGCGCAGCAGCGCGGCGTCGGCCTTGCCCAAGGGCAATGCGGTGGTGGCGGACAAAGTGGTGGGGTTCGCTGCAGACATGGTGAATAGGGGATCGAGGGACCGGTTCAGGCCGAATATAACTACCATGTGCTCATGGACTCGCCGTTGGCGCTTCATTTTACCGGGGTGATCGCGCGCCGTGCCGGGTTGGAGCCAGCCGATTCCCAAGTGCCGGACGCATCCTGCAACACCGTCATCCTTTGATACAAATGCCCGCCCTGTCAGCGCCCGAAACCTCGATCGACCCCGGTCGCTGCCCGTTGTGCGGCACGCCCAATCAATGTGCCCTGGAAATTCAGCGCACCACCGGCGTGGAACAGCCGCCGTGCTGGTGCACCCGGGTGCCGTTCCCGCCGTCGTTGCTGGCCCGCGTGGCGCCGCCGGCGCTGGGCCGGGCCTGCATCTGCCGGGCCTGCGCGAGCACCGGAGCAACAGATGTAACGAATATCTTGCCGTCTCTGTAGAAATCGACGGCAAAAGAGGGGCCGGAATGACACAATTGAAGACGTCGCCGCGCCGGCGGCCCTCCTTTTGACTTCCACACCTCGCCCGCTCCATGTGCCAGCTGCTCGGACTCAACTGCAAGACGCCCACGGACGCGACCTTCAGCTTCACCGGGTTTTGCCAGCGCGGGGGGCTGACCGATCACCACGCCGACGGATGGGGCATCGCGTTTTTTGAGGGTCGCGGGCTGCGCCATTTCGTCGACCACCAGAGCGCGGTCGAGTCCCCCGTGGCCGAGCTGATCCGCCGCTATCCGATCAAGAGCCGCAATATCGTGGCGCATGTGCGCAAGGCCACGCAGGGCGATGTGTCGCTGCAGAATGCCCACCCCTTCGTGCGCGAGCTGTGGGGGCGCTACTGGGTGTTTGCTCACAACGGCGACCTCAAGGACTACCACCCGCGCCTGCACGGCAGCTTCCACCCGGTCGGCACGACCGACAGCGAGCGCGCCTTTTGCTGGCTGATGCAGGAGCTGGCCAAGTCGCACGCGGGCCTGCCCAGCGTGGCCGAGCTGACGCTCACGCTGCACGAGCTGGTGCCGCAAATCCGGCGCCATGGCGCCTTCAACTTCCTGCTCTCGAACGGCGAGGCGCTGTGGGCGCACGCCTCCACCAGTCTGTTCTACCTGGTGCGCCAGTACCCGTTTGCGCACGCCACGCTGTCCGACCAGGACCTGTCGGTGAATTTTGCCGATATCAATTCGCCGGAAGACCGCGCGGCGGTCGTGGTGACCACGCCGCTGACCAAGAACGAAACCTGGACCGCGTTTGCGCCCAACGAGCTCAAGGTGTTCGTGGACGGCGCGCCACTGGGCTGAGGCTCAAACCGCCGGCGCGGCCAGCGCCGCCTCCAGCGCATCGGCGAACATGGCCGCCACGTCACAACCGGTCTGCTGGAATATCTCCTGAAAGCAGGTCGGACTGGTGACATTGATTTCAGTCACGCAGTCGCCGATCACGTCGATCCCCGCGAGCAACAGGCCGCGCGCCGCCAGTACCGGCCCGATCGCCTCGGCAATCTCGCGATCCCGCGCGGACAACGGTTGCGCCACGCCCTTGCCACCGGCCGCCAGGTTGCCGCGCACCTCGCTGCCCTGCGGGATACGCGCCAGGCTGAACGGCACCGGCTGGCCGCCGATCACCAGCACGCGCTTGTCGCCCTGCGCGATCTCGGGCAGGAATTTCTGCACCATCACCGACTCGGCCCCGCCCCTGTTCAGCGTCTCGATGATGCTGCCCAGGTTCAGGCCATCCGCACGCACGCGGAAAATCCCCATGCCGCCCATGCCGTCGAGCGGCTTGAGGATGATGTCCCGATGCTCGGCGTGAAAGCGCCGGATATCGTCCGCGCTGCGCGTGACCAGCGTCGGGCCGATGAACTGCGTGAACTCCATGATCGCGAGTTTTTCGGGGTGGTCACGCAGCGCCGCGGGCTGGTTGAAGACGCGCGCGCCTTCGCGTTCGGCCTGCTGCAACAGATGCGTGGCGTAGATGTATTCGGCATCGAACGGCGGGTCTTTTCGCATCAAAACAGCGCCAAAGTCCTTGAGGGGTGTGCGTTGTTCGCTATCAATTTTAAACCAATGTGTGGCGTCACCCGTGAGCGTGATGGCGCGCACGTCGGCCTCGACGCGTCCGCCCTGCATCCAGGACAGCTGCTGCGGCTCGCAGGCGGCGATGCGGTGCCCGCGGCGCTGCAGCTCGCGCATCATCGCGAAGGTGGTGTCCTTGTAGATCTTGAAATGATCCAGCGGATCGGCAACAAAGAGGATGTTCATGGCATGAGACGATGAGGAGCTTCGGATAATCAGGCGGCGCGCCCGTACTGTTGCACAAACAGCGCGATCGCGCCGGCCGCCACGCCCCAGAAGGCCGACCCCACGCCCGCGATGACGACGCCGCTGAGCGTCACGAGAAAGGTGATGATCGCGGCCTCGCGGTGCGATTCTTCCCGGATCGCAGCCGCCATGCCGCCGCCGATCGTGCCGAGCAGGGCCAGCCCCGCGATCGCCGCCACCAGCTCCTTCGGGAACGCCGTGAGCACGCCCGTGACGGCGGCGCCGAAGATGCCGATCACGATGTACAGCGCGCCGCACGCGACCGCCGCCGTGTAGCGCCTGGCAGAATCCACGTGGGCTTCCCGCCCCATGCAGATGGCCGCCGTGATGGCCGCAAGGTTCAGCGCATAGGCGCCAAAGGGCGCCAGCACCAGCGTGGCCAGGCCCGTGAGTGTGATGATCTTTGAGACCGGAATACCGCCGGCGCCGCCATACCCGGTGGCCTGGATGACCGCCACGCCCGGCAAATTTTGCGAGGCCATGGTCACGACGAACAACGGCACCGCCAGACTGATGATGGCGCTCCAGCTGAAACGCGGCGCCGTGAAGACCGGCCGCGCCAGGTCGAAGCCGACGCCGGCCACCGCCATCTCGCCACGGCTCGCGACGAACACGATGGCCACCGCGAAGGTGAGGACCACCGCATAGCGCGGCAGCCAGCGTTTGCCGAGCAGGTAGGCGCCCAGCATCAGCAGCACCAACGGCAGCGCCGTGTGCGCCGCGGCGAAGGCGTCCAGGCCGAATTGGGCCAGCACGCCGGCCAGCAGCGCCGAGGCCAGCGCCACCGGGATGCGATTCATGATTTTTTCAAACCAGCCGGTGACCCCGCACACGGTGATGAGGGCGGCACACACCATGAACGCGCCCACGGCTTCGGCCATCGAAAAGCCCCCCGTCAGGCCCGCGGTCGCCAGCACGGCGGCACCGGGCGTGCTCCACGCCACCATCACCGGCATGCGCAATACCAGCGAGGGCACCAGCGAGCAAAGGCCCATGCCCAGGCCCAGCGCCCACATCCACGACGAGATTTGCGCGGGCGTCGCATGAAAGGCCTGCGCCGCCTGAAACACGATGGCCACCGAGCTGGTGAAACCGACCAGCACCGCCACGAATCCGGCGCTGAAGGCGCTGAGGGAAAGGTCTTTGAAGAAACGCATCGGGACAGATCCGCGGGGTCACCGGCGGCGGCTGCGGCCATGGCGCCAACCGGCCGCAGGCGGCGTGGGCTCAGAGTTCGATTTTCGAGCCCAGTTCCACCACCGCGTTGTTTGGCAGGTTGAGGAAATCCGCGGCGCCGCTGGAGGCGCGGTGCATTTGCGCGAACAGCTTTTCGCGCCAGGGCGCCATGCCGCTGCCGACGGTGGGAATCACGATATCGCGCGAGAGGAAGTAGCTGGTCGTCATGGGATCGACATCACAGCCGCGGCCGCGGGTCTGCTGCAGCGCGCTCGGCAGGTCGGGGTCGTTCTTGAAGCCGTAATGGATGACAGCCTGCCAGCAGTTGTGCCCCAGCGCCTCGATCTCGAGCCGCTTGTCCATGCCGATCCACGGAATTTCGTGGCTGCGCACGGTCACAAACAGGTTTTGCTCGTGCAGCACCTTGTTGTGCTTGAGGTTGTGCAGCAGCGCGTTCGGCACCATGCCGGTGCCGGCGGTCAGGAACACGGCGGTGCCGGCGACGCGCGCCGGCGGGTTCACGAACACGGCCTCGAGAAAGCTGGGCAGGTCGATGGCGTCGGCGCTCATCTTGGTCTGGAGCAGGGCGCGGCCCTGCTTCCAGCTCACCATCAGGGTGAAGATCCCGCCCGCGATCAGGATCGGAAACCAGCCGCCCTCCATGATCTTGAGCAGGTTCGAGGACAGAAACGCCACATCCACCACGAAGAAGGTGCCGGTCGCGGCAATGCACAGCGCGAGCGGAAAGCGCCATTCGTAGCGCACCACGTAGAAGGTCAGCAAGGTGGTGATCAGCATGGTGCCGCAGACCGCGATGCCGTAAGCGGCGCCCAGCGCATCGGACGACTTGAACAGCACCACCGCGAGCACGATCGCCACGAACAGCGCCCAGTTCACAAACGGCAGGTAGATCTGGCCGGTTTCCTTGACACTGGTGTGCAGGATCCGCATGCGCGGCAGGTAGCCGAGCTGAATGATCTGCTTGGTGGCGCTGAAAGCGCCGGAGATCAGGGCCTGCGACGCGATCACGGTCGCCAGGGTGGCGAGCACCACCATCGGCAGCAGGGCCCAGCCAGGCGCCATCAGGTAAAACGGGTTCTTCAGGGCCGCGGTATTCTGCAGCACCAGCGCCCCCTGGCCAAAGTAGTTCAGCACCAGCGCGGGCATGACGATGGAAAACCAGGCCACGCGTATCGGCTTCTTGCCGAAATGGCCCATGTCCGCGTACAGGGCCTCGGCCCCGGTGACGCACAGGATGATGGCGCCCAGGATGATGAAAGTCACTCCGGGATCGGCGATCATGAAGCGCACCGCGTAATACGGACTCAAGCCCTTGAGCACGGCCGGATGGCCGGCGATCTGCACCACGCCGAGCACGCCGATCGCCAGCATCCAGACGATCATGACCGGCCCGAAGAATTTGCCAATGTCCGCCGTGCCGCGCTTTTGCACGACGAACAGCACGAACAGGATGACCAGCGTGAGCGGCACCACGTATTCCTTGAAGCCCGGCGACACGACCTCCAGGCCCTCGACCGCCGACAGCACCGAGATCGCGGGGGTGATGACGCCATCGCCGTAGAACAGCGCCGCGCCGAACATGCCGATCACGAGCAGGCGCCGGCGCAGCACGGGCCGGTCCCGCACCGCGTGCACCGCCAGCGCCAGCAGCGCCGCCGTGCCGCCTTCGCCGTTATTGTCGGCGCGCAGCACGAGGGCCACGTACTTGATCGACACGATGACCGTCAATGTCCAGAAGAACATCGACAGGATGCCGTAGATGTTGTCGTGCGTGACGGCCACGTGGCCCGTCGTGAAGACCTGCTGGAACGCATACAGGACGCTGGTGCCGATATCGCCGTAGACGACACCAATGGCGCCCAGCGTGAGCGCCGCAAAGGATGATCTGGATACCGCCACAAATGCGCCCGGTCAGGGTGCCCGACCGGATTCCGTTGCCTCGAAGGGCGCTATTTTGCACTCCGGGGCCGCCAAACCCTCTCGGTAAATACGCCCTGAGGGCTCAAATCAGTCGATTGTTGCAGTGCAACAACTGATGCAGGTCGCCCCCGGCATCCCTCAATCGTAGATTTCCGCGTCCGGATCGGTGGCCTCGAGCTCATAGCTGGCGGCCAGCATCGCCAGCCGCCCGATCACGCCATACATGTAGAAACGATTGGGCGCGCTCGCGCCCGGCTTCATCCCTGGCTGAGGTAAGCGCGCACTCTCGGCAAAAGCCAACGGCACGAACCGGGAGCCGGGCGCATTCAGATTTTCGTCCGTGCCGCGCTCTGCATGCACGCGGTAAAAGCCGCCCACCACGTAGCGGTCCATCATGTAGACCACCGGCTCGGCGACCGCGTCGTTCATGCGCTCGTTCGTCAGCACGCCTTCCTGGATGATCACGTCGCACGCGACCGGGCCCTCCAGCGTCGGGCCCGCCTTTTTCTTGCCTTTGCGGTCGAAGGCCTCGATATCCTTGACGTCGCGCACGGTCATGATGCCCATGCCGGAGGTGCCGTTGTCCGCCTTGACCACGACGAACGGCTTTTCGTTGATGCCGTATTCCTTGTATTTGCGCCGCACCTTGGTCAGCAGCGCATCGACATTGCTGCGCAGGCAGTCCATCCCGACGGCCTGCGAAAAGTCGACCTCGCCGCATTTGCCGAACATCGGGTTGATCAGCCAGGGATCGATGCCGAGCAGCTTGCCGAAGCGCTTCGCGACCTCCTCGTAGCTGTGGAAATGCGTGCTCTTGCGCCGCACCGACCAGCCCGCCTGCAGCGGGGGCAGCAGGTACTGCTCGTGAATGTCTTCCAGAATGCCGGGGATGCCGGCAATCAGGTCGTTGTTGAGCAGGATGGTGCAGGGGTCGAAATCCTTCAGGCCGAGGCGGCGCCGGCTGCGGATCACCGGCTCCAGCGTCACATGCTCGCCATGCGGCAGCTCGACCCGGGTCACTTTCTTGATGGCCGGGTCGATCGAGCCGACGCGCACATTCAGCCCCGCCATGTGGAAAATGCGCGCCAGCTGTGCCACGCTGCTCAGGTAGAACGTGTTGCGGGTGTGGTTTTCCGGGATCACCAGCAGGTTCCTGGCCTCGGGGCAGATCTTTTCGATCGCCGCCTGCGCCGCCTGCACCGCCAGCGGCAGCATCTCGGGCGTCAGGTTGTTCCAGCCGCCAGGATAAAGGTTGGTGTCCACCGGCGCCAGCTTGAAGCCGGCGTTGCGGATATCGACCGCGCTGTAGAACGGCGGCGTGTGCTCCATCCACTCCAGGCGGAACCAGCGCTCGATCGCCGGCATGGAGTCGAGAACGCGCTGCTCGAGTTCGTTGATGGGACCCGTGAGCGCCGTGATAAGGTGGGGAACCATGTGGCCCTTTGTGGTAACGGTCCGGAAAATGCCGCACCGAATTTTAGAACCTGAGGGCGCCGCGGCAGGATGCAAGAGGGAAAAGCGGGCAGGCATGTCCTTCCCGCTGCCCTGTCGCCGCGCTCAGATCGGTCGGCCAGCCGTCTCCTTGAGCCACAACAGCGGAATCGTCGAGAGCACGGCGGCGGCGATCATGGTCGTGGCAGTGCTCATGGTGTCTCCTGTGGAGATTTGACGATTTGCACCATGAGAGCAGCCGGCGCGCGGATGCGCGCACCCGGGTCCCGCAAGCGTCAGGTGCGCACCTCACCCTGGCCCAGCACGATGTATTTCAGCGAGGTCAGCCCCTCGATCCCGACCGGTCCGCGCGCGTGGAACTTGTCGGTGCTGATGCCGATCTCCGCCCCCAGGCCGAACTCGAAGCCGTCGGCAAAGCGCGTGCTGGCATTCACCATCACGCTGGCCGAATCGACTTCGCGCAGGAAGCGCTGCGCGTGCACGTGATCGCGCGTGACGATCGCATCGGTGTGGTGGCTCGAATAGTGGTTGATGTGCGCGATCGCCTCGTCGAGGCCCGCCACCACCTTGATGCTGATGACGGCCGCGAGGTATTCCTCGGACCAGTCGGATTCCACCGCATCGACCACCGAAAATCCTGATTTAATAGCACCTTGTTCTGATGAGGTAAGGGCTGCAGCCGGATTTGACCTCAGAATTTGCGCAGCCACCGGGTCGCAGCGCATCTCCACCCCCTTGGCCGCGAAGATCGCGGCGATGCGCGGCAGGAATTCGTGCGCGACGCCGCGGGCTACCAGCAGCCCCTCGGCCGCGTTGCAGGGGCTGTACTTCTGCGTCTTGGCGTTGTCGGCGATCGTCACCGCCATCGCGAGGTCGCAGGGGTCGTCCACATACACGTGGCAGTTGCCGTCCAGGTGCTTGATCACCGGCACCCTGGCCTCGCGGCTGATGCGCTCGATCAGGCCCTTGCCGCCGCGCGGGATGATGAGGTCCACATACTGCGGCATCGTGATGAGCTGGCCCACCATCTCGCGATCCGTGGTCTGCACCAGCTGCACCGCGCCCGGCGGCAATCCCGCCGCCTCCAGCGCCTGGCGCACCAGCGCGGCGAGCGCGCGGTTCGATCCGATCGCCTCGGAGCCGCCGCGCAGGATGCAGGCATTGCCGCTCTTGATGGACAGGCTCGCCGCCTCGATCGTCACGTTGGGGCGGCTCTCGTAGATCATGCCGAACACGCCGATCGGCACCCGCATCTGGCCGACCCGGATGCCGCTGGGTTGCTGTCGCAGCGCGGTGACCTCGCCGATGATGTCGGGCATCGCGGCCAGCTGCTCGCAGCCCAGCGCGCAGGTCTCGATCACCTTGGACCCCAGCTGGAGCCGGTCCACCAGCGGCGCGGCCAAGCCAGCCGCCACGGCGCGCGCGATGTCTTTCGCGTTCTCCTGCTGCAGCGCCGCCGCGTTCTCGCGCAACAGGCCGGCCAGCCCGCGCAATGCAGCATTTTTAATAGCGGAATCTGCGCGCGCCATCAGGATTGAGGCGGCTTTTGCCTGAGTACCCAGGGTTTGCGCGTCGTCGGCGATGTTCCGGGCGGGGCGCTGCGCCAGCGCCGCGGACGGGAGCTCTTTCCGGGGGGTTACGGCGCGCGTGGAGAGTTCGCTCGGCAGGTTCATGCCAACATTCTGGCACGCGCCGGCGCGCCCGGCGTTTTCGCGGGCACCGCGGCGCATGCACTGCACAGGGCCAGCGCCAGCCGCTGCAGCGCCTGCCAGTTATCAAGCGGCCAGTCGGGGAGCTTCAGCCCCTTGACGATGCCGTCGACCTGGTGCGCCGCGTACAGCAGGTTGGATAGCGTTGTGCCGGGCAGGCGCGGCAGCGCGCGCTCGAACAAGCGCTCGCGCAGGCCCCAGATGCGCTGCTCGCGCAGCGCCATGGGCAAGGGCCGGCCGGCCTGCAGCGCGTCTTTCACCCGGCACAGCGCGCGAATGTCCTCGGCCAGCGTGTAGTGCACCAGCACCTCGGCCTCGCCCTCGGCCTGGAGGCCGTCCAGCATGCGCAGCACGCGCCCGGTCTGGCCGCCGAGCACCGCCTCGGACAGCTTGAACACGTCGTAACGTGCGACATTCAGCACGGCGCGCTCGATCTGCTCGAACGTCAGCTCGCCCTGCGGGTACAGCAGCGCCAGTTTCTGGATTTCCTGGTGCGCGGCCAGCAGATTGCCCTCGACCCGATCCGCAAAGAACTGCAGCGCGCGCTGGCCAGCCTCGCCCGTCGCCACGCGCTGGCCCTGGGCCTGCAGGCGCTGCGCGATCCAGGCCGGCAGCGCAGCGCGCTCCACCGCATCCACCTGCAGCGTGACGCCAAAGCTCTCCAGCGCCGCGAACCAGGCGCCGGAGCGGGTCGCCTTGTCGAGACGGGGCAGCAGCACCAGCGTGAGGACAGATTCGGCGCCTTGCGCGTGGCTGGCGAGTTGCTGCAGCGCCGCACTGCCCTCCTTGCCTGGCTTGCCCGAAGGGATGCGAACTTCGACGATCTGCCGATCCGCGAACAGACTGAGCGAGCCGCCCGCGGCCAGTACCTCGCTCCAGTCGAAATTGGCGCCGGCCACCGTGTGCACCGTGCGCTCGGTATAGCCCTGTGCCCGCGCGGCGGCGCGGATCGTGTCGCCCGCCTCCTGGATCAGCAGCGGCTCGTCGCCGTGCAGCGTGTACAGGGGTTTGAGGCCACGCTGCAGGTGTTGCGACAGTTGGGCCGGGGCAAGCTGCATGAACCCGGAGTTTACGCGGCCTTGGGCCAGCGCTGCAGCAGCTCGTTCGCCCCCACGCTGGCCGCTTCGCGTCCTTTGCTGCCCCCCGAGGGGGCCGAACTTGCTCGGGGCGGCCCGTCGCTGCGTTGCGCGCTGCGCCCTTGGTACAGATTGTTGAGCTTCAAGGTCAGGCAATAGGCCGCCCCGCCCGAGCGGTTGAACGAACCCAGCGGGATCACATGGACGCGGTAGCCGCGCGCCACGAGCAGTTCGCGCAACGACGCGCTGCAATGGCACATCACTACATCGCGGCCGATGCAGACCGAATTCACACCCAGGTGCAGCGCATCGTCGGCGCCGGCCTCGATCAGTTGGTCGCCCGCGACGGCCCGGATCTGGTCGCGCCCGGCCGCGCTGAAGGCTTCGGGGAAGTACAGCACCTCGCCGCCCGAGAGCAGGCAAAAACAGGTGTCGAGGTGGTAAAAGCGCGGGTCCACCAGCTCCAGCGCCAGCGCCGGAATGCCGAACACCTGCTCGATGGTGTGGCGCGCCTGCACGCTGGAGCGTTGGCCGTGGCCCATCCACATGACGCCGCGACCGGCGTCGAAGATGGCGTCGCCCGCGCCCTCGAAAAAGACGCCTTCGGGCGTGCGGTGCAGCGAATCGACCTCGCCGCGCGCGAGCAACTGCTCGAACAGGCGCAGGCCGTGCGCCTCTTCGCCGCGGCGCTCGTCGTTGAGATAGCGCGCCAGCACCACCTTGCCGTCCAGCACCACGGCACAGTTCGCCGTGAACACCAGATCCGGCAGCCCCTGCGCGGCCGGCTTGACCACCACCTTGGCGCCCAGCGCCTCGTAGCGGCTTTTCAGCGCGACCCAACCGGTGTGCGCGTCATGCGACAGCCGCTGCGCATCAAGCGACCAGCGGCCGGGATCCATCCAGGGATTGATCGCGTAGCTCACCTCGAAGAAGTCGGGCGGGCTCATCAGCAAATGCGGCGCCGGCGCCGCGGCGGGTTCAGGTGCGAACACGGGCGGCAAATCGGTCATGGCGTTGGCCTCCTGCAGGGGACGTGGCGATGGCGCATTGGCTACCGCATGTATAGCGAGCTTTTGGCGCATTTCAAGGACAATCTGCGCGAACACATCGACGGCCCCGTCGATCTGCGCGCGCGTGATGGTGAGCGGTGGGGCGAAGCGGATCACCGTTTCGTGCGTCTCCTTGGACAGCACGCCGCGCGCCGCCATGCGCTCGACCACTTCGCGCGCGCTGGCCAGCGCCGGGTTCATCTCGACCCCGACCCACAAGCCGCGGCCGCGCACTTGCGCAATCATCGGCCCGGCAGCAGCCTGCACCGCGCGCAGCCGCTCGAGCAAATGCCGCCCCAGCGCCGCGCTGCGCGCGACCAGGTTCTCGTCCTCGATGACCTGCAGGGCCTCGAGTCCCACCGCGGCGGCCAATGCGTTGCCGCCGAAGGTGGAGCCGTGGCTGCCGGGCGTGAAGACATCCATCACCGTGTGGTCGGCCAGCACGGCGCTGACCGGCAGCAGACCGCCCCCCAGCGCCTTGCCCAGGATCAGCGCGTCGGGACGGATGCCCTCGTGCTCAAACGCAAACCAGCGCCCGGTGCGCCCCAGGCCCGACTGCACCTCGTCGAGCACGAGCAGGATGTTCCGCTCGGTGCACCAGTCGCGCAGCGCTCTGAAGAAACCGGGCGGCGGCAGCACGATGCCGGCCTCGCCCTGGATCGGCTCGACCAGCACGGCGCAGGTGTGCTTCGATGCCGCCGCGCGCACGCTGGCCATGTCGCCGAAATCGAAGAATTTGAAGCCGGGCGTGAGCGGCCCGAAGCCTGCCTTGTAATCCGGCTCGCTGGACGCACTGATCACGGTCGTGGTGCGGCCGTGGAAGTTGTTGCGCGCGACCAGGATTTCGGCCCTGCCATCGGCTATCCCCTTGACACGATGGCCCCAGCGGCGTGCCGCCTTGATCGCGGTCTCCACCGCCTCCGCCCCGGAATTCATCGGCAGGGCCTGCTCGAAGCCGGCCACCGTGCACAGCTTTTCCAGGAACGGCCCCAGCACGTTGCCATAGAAGGCCCGCGAGGTGACGGCCACCTGCGTGAGCTGGCGCGCCGCCGCGGCAACCAGCCGTGGATGCAGATGGCCGTGGCTGACGGCGGAATACGCGCTCATCATGTCGAGGTATTCGCGGCCCTCCACGTCCCATATCAGGCAATCGCGCGCGCGCGCCACCACGACCGGCACCGGATGGTAGGTGTTGGCACAAACCAGCGCCTCCGCCACCATGAAGTCTTGCGAATTTGCTCTTTTTTCGATAGCCATGATGATCTCCTTGATGAAGATCAGTGTAGGCCGCCTGCCACTTCGGCAGTGGTGAACTTCAGGCACTGACAACGCCATGGCTGTCGCCCATCGGCGCTGAAACTTCCGATCCGGAATAGATGGTGAGGCCGCTGCGACGACCGGCGTAAGCCCGCTAACGCAGCGGGAAACCGGTGAATTCCTTGATGGTCTGCAGCTCGGTGTTGGTGACGATCTTCTCGATGCCCAGCGTCACGTCGTCGAACCAGCCGTTGATCAGCGCGTGGTACTGCGCCAGGTCGCGGCACGCGATACGCACCAGGTAGTCGTAGCGCCCGCTGATCACGTAGCAGGCCAGCACCTCGGGCGTGGCCCTCATGCGCTGCTCGAAGCAGGTCACGATGGCCCGGCGCTGGTCCTTCAGCGCGATTTCCGCGAACACGCCGATCTGCTCGCCCACGCTGGCGCGCGCCAGCACCGCGCGATAGCCTTCGATATGGCCGTCGGCTTCCAGCCTGCGCACGCGGTTCAGGGTGGCGCGGGCCGACAGGTTCACCAGTTGCGACAGCGCCTGCATGCTGGCGCGGCCGTCGCGCTGCAGCGCGGCCAGCAATTTTCGATCGGTGGAGTCGAGCGCCATCGGGTCAGGCGGGATAGCGCTGCGCGCCGTTGGCGCTGCGGCCTGTCCCGCTTCTAGTCAGTTGGGGACAGAGCTCCGCGCCTTCGGCGCTGCGGTCTGTCCCGCAAAGCCTCATAAACCCTTCACCGCCGCGAGGCGGCTCATGATCTGCTGCACGATGTCGTTCTGCATGTCGCGGTACAGCAGCTCTTCCTCGGACTCCTTGGCCAGCAGCACGGAGGAGTTGTAGCTCACGTTGCGCCGCTGCAGCAGCTCGGTCTCGGGAATCAGCTGCTTGCCATTCTTGCCGCGCAGACGGAACTGCACGCGCAGGCGCAGCTCCAGCTCGCGCACCTGGCCGGCCGAGTTCAGCGCCGTCACGGCGCGCTCGCGCTGGTCGCCCAGAATCTCCAGGATCACCTGGGCGCTGGCGAGCTGTGCCGGATCGGAGAGGACCTTGAGCTTGTCGCTGGCCTGCAGTTCGCGCCGCAGCTCGACGCCCAGCGGCGTCGCATCCGCGCAGTACAGCGAGGTGAACGCGAAGTTGGGCGCCTGGCGCAGCTTGAAGCCGCAGCCCGCCAGGGCACCGGCGAGCACGCCGGCCAGCAGCAGACGACGGGTCGGGGCAAGAATCGGGGCCCGCCCCATCAGATCACCACGTTCACGAGGCGCCCCGGCACCACCACCACCTTCTTCGGTTTCGCGCCTTCGGCCACCTTGAGAAACGCCTCGCTATGCACCGCGATGCGCTCGATGGCTTCACGGCTGGCGTTGGCGGGCACCCGCACGGCGCCGCGCAGCTTGCCATTGACCTGCAGCACCAGTTCGATCTCGTCCTGCTCGAGCGCGCGGGGATCGACCTCGGGCCAGGGCGCATCGAGCAACTCGCCGTGGCGCGCCGCGAGACCGAGCTGGCGCCACAGCGCATGGGTGACGTGCGGCGCGACCGGGTACAGGCAGCGCAGCAGGATGCTTAAGGCCTCGGCCAGCGCGGCCTGGCGGCCCGCCGAGCCGTCGTTCTTGAAGCTCTCCAGGGCGTTGAGCATCTTCATCGCGCCCGAGACCACGGTGTTGTATTGCATGCGCTGGTAGTCGTAGTCCACCTGCCGCAGCAGGCCGTGGATTTCCAGCCGCAGCCCCCTGGATTGCGAGTCAAATTCGGCCTGAGCCGTTACTGAATCTTGATAGATTGCTACGTTTTTAAAAGCAAAACCCCAGACCCGCTTGAGAAACCGGTACGAGCCTTCCACCGCCAGATCGTTCCACTCCAGCGTGGCCTCGGGCGGCGCGGTGAACATGGTGTACAGGCGCGCGGTATCGGCGCCGTACTTCTCGATCAGGTCCTGCGGGTCGACGCCGTTGTTGCGGGACTTGGACATGGTGCCCACGCCCTCGTAGTCGATCAGCGTGCCGGCAGCTAGGTCGCCCACGGCATTCTTGAGCCGGGCGCCCACCTGCTTGCCATCCGGATCGATCACGGGCTGCACGTCCTGCGGCCAGAAATAATCCTTGCCCCCCGCGTCGCCGCGGCGCGAGTAGATGTGGTTCAGCACCATGCCCTGGGTCAGCAGCCGGGTAAAGGGCTCGTCAATCTTCACGAGCCCCAAGTCGCGCATGACCCGGGTCCAGAACCGCGCATACAGCAGATGCAGGATGGCGTGCTCGATGCCGCCGATGTACTGATCCATCGGCATCCAGTAATCGGCGCCCTGGGCCACCATTTTGTCCGCGCTGTGCGGGTCGCAATAGCGCATGAAATACCACGACGAATCCACGAAGGTGTCCATCGTGTCAGTCTCGCGCCGCGCCGCCGCACCGCAGATCGGGCAGGTCACGCCCGCATGGAACCCTTCGTGCTTGAGCAGCGGATTGCCCGAGCCGTCCGGCACGCAGTCTTGCGGCAGCAGCACGGGCAGATCCTTTTCCGGCACCGGCACGGCACCGTGCGCGGGGCAGTGGATGATGGGAATCGGCGTGCCCCAGTAGCGCTGGCGGCTCACGCCCCAGTCGCGCAGCCGCCAGGTGGTCTTTTTCTCGCCCAGTCCCCGCACCTGCAGCGCATGGGCCACGGCCTGCACCGCCTCGTTGCAGGGCAGGCCGCTGAAGCTGTCGGAGTTGATGGTCACGCCGCGCTGCTTGTCGGCGTACCAGTCCTGCCAGCGGTGGTAGTTGAAGGTTTCACCGTCCACCAGCACCACCTGCCTGATCGCCAGGCCATACTTGAGCGCGAAGGCAAAGTCGCGCTCATCGTGCGCGGGCACGCCCATCACGGCGCCGTCTCCGTAGCTCATCAACACGTAATTGCCGACCCACAGTGCAATCGGGTCGCCTTCCAGCGGGTGCCTCACATACAGGCCCGTGAACATGCCTTCTTTCTCGCGCGCCGCCAGTTCCGCCTCGGTTGTGCCGCCCTTCTTGCAGGCTTCGATGAAGGACGCGAGCTTGGGGTTCGATCGCGCGGCGTGCGTGGCCAGCGGGTGCTCGGGCGCCACCGCGCAGAAGGTCACGCCCATGATGGTGTCGGCGCGGGTGGTAAACACATGAAGGCGCCCGTCCTGGATCAGCGCGCCGTCCTCGCCGCGGATGTCGTGCGTGAAGGCGAAGCGTACGCCCTCGCTCCTGCCGATCCAGTTTTCCTGCATCAGCCGGACGCGCTCGGGCCAGCCCGGCAACTTGTGGCTCACGCTGTCGAGCAGTTCCTCGGCGTAGTCGGTGATCTTCAGGTAGTAGCCCGGGATCTCGCGCTTTTCGACCAGCGCGCCGGTGCGCCAGCCACGGCCGTCGATCACCTGCTCGTTCGCCAGCACGGTCTGATCCACCGGGTCCCAGTTCACGAGCTGGGTCTTGCGGTAGGCAATGCCCTTTTCCAGCATCTTCAGGAACAGCCACTGGTTCCATTTGTAGTAATCGGGATCGCAGGTGGCGACTTCGCGGCTCCAGTCGATCGCCAGGCCCATCGCCTGCATCTGGCGCTTCATGTACGCGATGTTGTCGTAGGTCCATTTCGCGGGCGGCACGCCGTTCTTCATGGCGGCGTTCTCGGCTGGCAGGCCGAACGCATCCCAGCCCATCGGCATGAGCACGTTGTAGCCCTTCATGCGCAGGTAGCGCGTGAGCATGTCGTTGATCGTGTAGTTGCGCACATGGCCCATGTGCAGCTTGCCGCTGGGGTAGGGCAACATGGAGCAGGCGTAGAACTTGGGCCGGGACTGGCCGCGCGCGTCGCGCGCGTGCTCGCTCACGCGGTACGCATCGGCTGCCGTCCAGTCGGCCTGTGCCGAACGCTCTACGTCGATATGGTTGTATTTTTCTTGCATGGAAAGGGAAAACGCTCGCAGCGATGGGGTTGCAGGCGGCATGCCCTGCGCGAAAGCTGGATTTTAGGCGCTGCGGCGGCGCGCGGGGGGCGCGCCTAACGGGCGTCCGGCCCGGGTGGCTGGACGACAAAGGCAATCCGGTTCAGGCCCGCCTGCTGGGCCGCGCCCATGACCTGCACGATGCAGCCGTACGGCACCGCCGCGTCGGCACGCAGCCGCACCTCGGTGTCGGGATTGCGCGCGGCGCTCTGGCGCAGGCTGGCCGCCAGCTCGGCCGGGGTCACCGGCTTGTCGTTCAGGAACGCCTGGCCCGTTCTGTCCACCACCAGGGTCACGAAGCTGGGCGCATCGCTGGGGCTCGCGGCCCCGGTTCGGGGCAGATCCAGCCGGATCGAGCTGGCCAGCAGCGGCGCGGTGAGAATAAAAATGACCACCAGCACCATCATGACGTCGACCAGCGGCGTCATGTTGATGTCGCTCATCGGCGCCGGGCGTTCGGTGTGTTCCAGCCGGCCAAATCCCATGCTGCCGCCTCTGGCCTGGCGTCAGGAAAGCGACGGCCGTCCGCCCGCCGGGCCGGCCATCAATTCGCGGATATCGCGCGCGAACCCCTCGAGATCGGCCTCGATGGCGCCGACGGAACGCCCCAGCACGTTGTAGGCCAGCACCGCCGGTATGGCGACCACCAGGCCCGCCGCGGTCATGACCAGCGCCTCGCCCACCGGGCCGGCAACCTTGTCAATGGTGATCTGGCCGGCCCCGGAGATATCGACCAGCGCATGGTAGATGCCCCAGACCGTGCCGAGCAGGCCGACGAAGGGCGCCGTGGAACCCACCGTGGCCAGCAACACCTGGCCGAACTGCAGCTTGCGCAACACACGGTGCAGCGCGCCGCGCAGCAGCCGGGTCAACTGCTGGGACCGGTCGCCGGCACCGGCCAGCGTATCGATCGATTCTGTTTTGATAGCTTCAATCAAAGGCAGGACAAGGGTTTCCCGGTCAATTGCCGCGACACGCTGGCGCGCTTCCCCGACCGTCGCCGACTGCCAGAACGCCGCCGTGCTGCGCGCCACGTCCCCGCTGGCACGGCGCAGCAGCCAGGTCTTCCACAAAATCACGACCCAGCTGGCGATCGACATGGCCAGCAGCAGCGCCGTCACCAGCCTGGTGATCAGATCACCCCGGGTGAACAGCGCCAGCACGCTCATGCAGAGGTCAGGCCCAGCACATCGAACATGTCGTACAGCCCGGCGCGCCGCCCCGCGAGGTAGCGCACCGCACGCAGGCTGCCCTGCGCGTAGGTGGCGCGGCTGGAGGATTTGTGCGTGATTTCGATGCGCTCGCCGATGCCGGCGAACAGCACGGTATGGTCGCCCACGATGTCGCCGCCGCGAATGCTCGAAAAGCCGATGGCGGACGGATCGCGTTCGCCGGTGATGCCGTGCCGCTCGAACACGGCGCTGCCCTTGAGGTCGCGGCCCAGCGCGCCGGCGATCACCTCGCCCATCTTCAGCGCGGTGCCCGACGGCGCATCCACCTTGTGCCGGTGGTGCGCCTCGATGATCTCGATGTCGTAGCCGCTGGACAAGGCTCTGGCCGCCATCTCCAGCAGCTTGAGCGTGACGTTGACCCCAACGCTCATGTTCGGCGCCATCACGATGGCGATGTCTTTCGCGGCCGCGGCGATCTCCTGCTTTTGCGCGTCGCTGAAGCCGGTGGTGCCGATCACGGCGCTCACGCCCAGCTCGCGGCACACCTTCAGATGCGCCAGCGTGCCCTCGGGCCGCGTGAAATCGATCAGCACCTGCGCGTTCTGCAGGCCGGCGCGCACATCACAGTTAATGGGTACGCCGCTGGCATGCCCCAGGAAGGCCGCCGCATCCAGGCCGATCGCCGGGCTCTGGGCGATGTCCAGCGCACCGGTCAGCCGGCAGTCGTCCGTCGCCCGAATCGCCTCGATCAGCATGTGGCCCATGCGGCCGCTGGCACCGGCCACGGCGATCCGGTGCGGCAGGGCTGAAGATGAAGTGGTAGTCATGGCATCCGGGGTCCGCGAGGCTCAGCGCGCGGGCGCATCGAGGGGCGGGTAACTGGTGGGCAACGGCGTGCTGTATTGCGCCAGCGAATCGTCGGGCGGCGGCGGGGGCGGGTATTTTTTCAGGCTTTCGGGAGATGCCTGCAGCGGCGGCGCCTTGCCCGGCTTGCGCCCGGATGACAGCGAGGCGACAAATTCGGCCTCGGTGGGCATCTCGTCGCCCTTGAAGCTCTCCAGCACGCCATTCTTGAAGAACACCGTGAGCCTGCGCTCCTGCGGCGGCACGCCCGGGCGGTTCAGGGTGAACACATAGTCCCAGCGATCTGCATGGAACATGTCGGTCAGGAGCGGCGTCCCCAGGATCGCGCTGACCTGCTCGCGGCTCATGCCGGGGCGCAGCGCCTCGACCTGCTCCTTCGAGACGAAGTTGCCCTGTTGCACACTGATTTTGTACGGCGTGATGATGTCGGCCACGCTGTGGCTGGCGCTGTTGAACGCGCTGCAGGCCACCAGGCCCGCGCCTGCAATCAGGCACAGGCCCAGTCGGGTGCCTCGAAGAATTAAGGAAGACATGGGCAAACGCGTGGCGATATGATGAGGCCATTGTAGCGGTTGGGTCTGTCGTGGCAGCCCGCCCGGTTGCACCGAAAGACGCACATGGCCAACATCGACGAACTCAAGAGCACCGGGTTGAAAGCGACCTTGCCGCGCCTGAAAATCCTGGAAATCTTCCAGAAAGGCACGCAGCGCCACATGACGGCGGAAGACGTGTTTCGCGTGCTGCTGGAAGAGCGCTCCGACATCGGCCTGGCGACCGTGTACCGGGTGCTGACCCAGTTCGAGCAGGCCGGCATCCTGAGCCGCAGCCATTTCGAAAGCGGCAAATCGGTGTACGAGATCAATGAGGGGCAGCACCACGACCATCTGCTGTGCCTGGACTGCGGCCGGGTCGAAGAGTTCTACGACCCCGAAATCGAGAAGCGCCAGCAGGCCGTGGCCAAGGCCAAGGGATTCGCCATTGCCGACCACGCGCTGAGCCTGTACGCCAACTGCACCAAGGAAAAGTGCCCGAACCGGCCGGCGCCGCACCGCGGCTAGCTGGCCCCCCACGCTTGTCGCTGCGCGTACTGCGCTGCCCCCCAAGGGGCCAGACTTGCTCGGGGCGGCCCGTCGCTGCGTCAGCTTTTGCGGTCCATCGCGCGGCGGTGCCGCACCACGAATTCCTGATAAGTGTCGATGCCGCGCAATTGCAGGATGGTGTTGCGCACCGCGGCCTCGACCAGCACGGCGATGTTGCGCCCCGCCACCACCTGGATCACCACCTTGCGCACCGGCACGCCGAGCACGTCCTGCGTGAGCGGCTCGTACGGCATGCGCTCGTAGTCGCGCTCCAGGGTTTCGCTGCGCACCAGGTGCACGATCAGCTTGAGCCGCATCTTGCGCCGCACGGCGGTCTCGCCAAAGATGGCGCGAATGTCGAGCAGGCCGATGCCGCGCACCTCGAGCAGGTTTTGCAGCAATTCCGGGCAGCGTCCTTCGATCGTGGTCTGGTTGATGCGGTCGAGCTCGACCGCATCGTCCGCCACCAGGCCATTGCCGCGCGAGATCAACTCCAGGCCCAGCTCGCTCTTGCCCAGGCCCGATTCGCCGGTGATCAACACGCCCAGGCCCAGGATGTCCATGAACACGCCATGCATCGAGGTGCGGTCCGCGAAGTGCCGCGACAGGTAGGCGCGCAGCACGTCGATCACGAAAGCCGACGGCTCGGGCGTGGCGAACATCGGGATCTGGGCCCGCTCGCACATCGACAGCAGGGCATCCGGCGCCGTCTGGCCGTCGGCCAGCACCAGCACCGGAGGCTCCAGCGTCACGATGCGCGCGATGCGGCGTGCGCAGTCTTCGGGCGTGCCTTTGAGCAGATAGGCCACCTCGCGCTGCCCCAGCAGTTGCAGGCGGTAGGGGTGAATGTAATTGAGATAGCCCACCAGGTCGGCGCCCGAACGCGCGGCCGCAATCGCGACATCGGCGAAACGGCGCTCGGACGCCCCCAGGCCCGCCACCCACTCCCATTTGAGCGCGCTGCGGAATACATCGAACAGGACGTCGGCACTGACGACGGTGGGCTTCATCTCAGGACGCAACACTCGAGCGATGCCGGAGCGCCAACCGGCCCCGGAACGCGTGGGAGCGCGGGACACACGCCAGCCATACCGCTCAGGCCAGCTGGGCCGACTGCCAGGTCGCGATCAGGGCATGCAAAAGCGCCGCATCCGTACTGCCCTTGATTTTTTCCCGCAGCACGGCGTCGCTCAGCAATTCGGCGATTTCCGAGAGAATTTCCAGATGCTTCTGGGTGGCGGCTTCCGGCACCAGCAGGAAAATCAGCAGACCCACGGGCTGCTCGTCGGGCGCATCGAAGCCGATGGGCCGCGCCAGCTGGAACACCGCAGCCATGGGCGCCTTCAGTCCCTTGATGCGCCCGTGCGGAATGGCCACACCATGGCCGAGCCCGGTCGAGCCCAGCCGCTCACGCGCAAACAGACTCTCGGTGATGAGCGCGCGCGGCAGGGCGTGGAGGTTTTCGAACAGCAGGCCGGCTTCTTCGAAAGCGCGCTTCTTGCTGGTGGCATCGACGCCCACGAGGACTTGGGCGGCAGGCAGGATGGACGCGAGACGGTTCATAACAATAATCAAATAGGATTATGCACCTGCGTCGCCCACGCGCCATGCCGGTGTGGCGCAACAGCACCACCACCAACCCAGATTTGTGCAATTCCTCACGGACGGCGCGCAAAAAAGGCCGCTCGGCGATCCCGGGCGGCCTGTCGTGAGAGAGAGAACGCCGTCACATCACCGGCGCGCGTTTGGAGCCCGCATGCCCGTGCTGCTGTACACGGTCCTTGTGGCGCACCACCTGGCGATCGAGCTTGTCGACCAGTTCATCCACGGCGGCGTACAGATCCTCGTGCGAACTTTCGGCGAACATGTCGTTGCCCTTGACATGGATATTGCATTCGGCGCGCTGCCGTCCTTCCTTCTCCTTCTGTTTCTCAACGGTGAGCAATACCTTGACGTCGACCACCTGGTCGAAATGGCGGCTGATTCGATCCAGCTTGCTCGTCACGTAAGTGCGCAGGGCGGGCGTGACCTCGAGATGATGACCGCTGATCGTCAGATTCATAAATAACCTCCTGGGCTCCGGGTTGAAATAGCCGCACACCAAGCGACATGCGGCCGGCGAACCGTGAATGTCTGAAGTCGGTTTCACTATGCCCCGGTTACCCGGCAAAAGCAACCCTGGCACGCGCCGGCCAAGGTAAAGCGCCGGGCCGGGGCAAGATCTGGCCCGCCCCTGTATTGACAGCCGTCGCCATCCCCCTTATGAAGCAGGGGCTTTCCACTTTTGCCGCCTCCGCGGCCGGGGCAGCAACCGCATGAGTCTCGATACCGTGATCCAGGCTGGGCTCACACCCGCATCCCGTCCCAGCAGCGCCCTGGTGCTGATGGGCGGCGGCGCCCGCACCGCCTATCAGGTCGGGGTGCTGCACGCGCTGTCCGAGATGCTGCGGCTGCAGCCCGCGCCAGCGCGGGCCTTCCCGTTCCAGATTCTGGTGGGGACCTCCGCCGGCGCAATGAACACGACGTTTCTCGCGGCCTGCGCCACCGCGGGGCTGGCGGCGTTCGATCAGCTGGCGCAATTCTGGGAACGGCTGCGTTCGCGCGATGTGTACGCACTCGAGGTCGCCTCGTGGCTGCCGTGGTCCGGCCAGGCCGGCCGGCTGCTGGCGGCCCTGAGCCTGTCGCGCCGGGCGCTGGCCCAGGGCGCGGTGCTGGACAACATGCCGCTGGTGGACACCCTGCACCACGCGATCTCGTTGCCCGCCATCGAAGATGCGCTGCGCCTTCGCACCATCGAGGCCCTGGCCGTCACCGCATCGAGCTACACCAGCGGCGTGCACTGGACGTTTTGCCACACGGCGCACGATGTGGCCGCGAAAGGCTGGATCCGGCCGGGCCGGCGCGCCGAGTTCCAGCCCATCACGATCGAGCACCTGATGGCCTCGAGCGCGATTCCCTTCCTGTTTCCGGCCACGCCACTGTGGGTGGACGACCACCGCGAATTTTTCGGCGACGGCTCGATGCGCCAGATCTCGCCGCTGTCGCCCGCGATGCACCTGGGCGCGCAAAAAGTGCTGGTGGTCGGGGTCGGGCAGCCGCAGCGCTCGAGCCTGGGCGGCGCCTCGGCGCACGAGGGGCCGCATGGTCCGACCCTGGGCAGCATCGCCGGGCATGCGATGGCCAGCGTATTCCACGACACGCTGCAGGCGGACGTGGAGCAGGCCCAGCGCGTCACCAGGACGATGCGCCAGCTGCCGCGCGAGGTCGCGGCCGGACTGTCGTACCGCAGCGTCGAGGTGTTGGCGATCCAGCCCAGCCAGTCGCTGGACGCGCTGGCGCACGCCCACGTGCGGGAACTGCCCGCCGCAGCGCGGCGCGCACTGGGCGGCCTGGGCGCCACCCACGGCGGCGGCGCCGCACTGGCCAGCTACCTGCTGTTCGAGCCCGGCTTTGTGCAGGCCCTGATGGCGCTGGGCGAGCAGGACGCCTATGCCCGCAAGGGCGAACTGCTGACGTTCTTCGCGGGCTTCGGACGCGTGTGATTTTGAAGGAAAAGTGTATTTTGCCGTTATTAGACGTGACATGTCAGCTATTTGTTTGATAGCGACCGAAGTGCCCGTCCGATAATGGCGCAGGCATACTGGCTGGCCACCTCGCGCACGAATGTTGCGAAGTCCAGATGCGCCTGGTCGTCCGCACGATCGGAAATGGTACGCACCGCGGCAAACGGCACGCCATAGTCCAGGCAGACCTGGGCCACCGCCGCACCTTCCATCTCGACCGCCAGCGCCTTGTGGCCGGCGCGCTGCAACGCGCGGCGCAGCGTCACGGACTGTGCCTGCGCGGACACAAACCGGTCGCCGCTGGCGATCAGTCCCCGGTGCACGCGGTGCCGTGCCGGCGCCGCGGCGCTGGCCTCGGCCAGATGATCCCGGGCCGCCTGAAAAAGCAGCGCGGACAAAATTTCGTCACAGGCCAGCACCGCGCGCCCATATAGCGGCAGCTCGAAGCGCGGGAAAATCGGCGAAGCATCCAGGTCGTGCTGCACGAAGCTGCTCGCCACCACCACGTCGCCCACCTGCACGTCCGGCGCGAGTCCACCTGCCACGCCGGTGAACAGGATGCGCGTCACGGCCAGGTGTTCGATCAGCGCCGTCGCCGTGGTCGCGGCCGCCACCTTGCCGATGCGCGACAGCGCCAGCACCACGCTGTGGCCATGCAGATGTCCCAGCCAGAAGTCGCGCCCGGCGCGCTGGACTTTTTGCGGCTGCAGGAGCAGCGCGAGCAGACCGTGCTGCTCCTGCGCCAGCGCGCTGAGGATGGCGATGCGTGACATGAAACGATGACGAAACGATACGGCGGCCGCTCACCGCGCCGTGGTTGCCCTTGGTTGTTATTGGCCGCGCAATTCGCGGCGCAGGATCTTTCCCACCGGGGTCTTGGGCAGATCGGCGCGGAACTCGATCAGCCTGGGCTGCTTGTAGCCCGTCAGATTGGCCTTGCAGAAGGCGCGCACCTGGGCCTCGGTCAGGGCGGGATCCTTCTTCACGATGAACAGCTTGACGACTTCGCCCGATTTTTCATCCGGGACGCCCACGCAGGCGCACTCCAGCACGCCCTCCAGGCCGGCCACCACGTCTTCGATCTCGTTCGGATAGACATTGAAGCCGCTGACCAGAATCATGTCCTTCTTGCGATCCACGATCTTGAAGAAGCCGCGCTCGTCCATCGTGCCGATGTCGCCGGACTTGAAGTAGCCGTCGGACGTCATGACCTTGGCCGTCTCGTCGGGCCGCTGCCAGTAGCCGGCCATGACCTGCGGCCCCTTGATCGCGATCTCGCCGGGCTGGCCCGGCGCCACTTCGTTGCCGTCGTCGTCCAGCAGCTTGAACCAGGTGCCGGGCAGCGGTACGCCGATGGTGCCGGTGTATTCGGTGCTGGTGGTGGGGTTGCAACTCGCGGACGGGCTGGTCTCGGACAGGCCGTAGCCTTCGCAGATCGGGCAGCCGGTTTTCTCCAGCCACAGCTTGGCGACCGCGCCCTGCACCGCCGTGCCGCCGCCGACCGACACCTTCAGATGGCTCCAGTCCACCGTCTTGAAATCGGGGTGGTTCGCCAGGCCATTGAACAGCGTGTTGACCGCCGGGAAACTGTGGATGGTGTGTCTGCTGAGCTCCTTGAGCACCGCCGCGAGGTCGCGTGGATTGGGGATCAGTATCAGCTTGCCGCCGCCGCGCAGGGACAGCATCATGCCGACAGTGAAAGCAAAGATGTGATACAGCGGCAGCGCGCACACGCCGGTCGGCTGCTCGCCGGCCGGGATCCTGGCCATCACGGGCTGGTTCCACACGTCCGACTGCAGCACGTTGGCAATCACGTTGCGGTGCAGCAGCATGGCGCCCTTGGCGACGCCCGTGGTGCCGCCGGTGTACTGCAGCACGGCCACGTCGTCCGGCTGGATGTCCGGCTTCTTGAAGGCTCCGCGCGCGCCCCGGGCCAGCGCCTCGTTGAAGCGCACCGCGCCGGGCAGGCTGTACGCCGGCACCATTTTCTTGACGCTGCGCACCACGTAGTTGACCAGCGCGCCCTTGAGCAGGCCCAACTGGTCGCCCATGGCGCACAGCACCACATGCTCAACTGGCGTAGCGGCAATGCACTGCTCCAGCGTCTTCGCGAAGTTTTCGATGATGACGATGGCCTTCGCGCCAGCGTCCTTGAGCTGATGCTCCAGTTCGCGCGGGGTGTACAGCGGATTCACGTTCACCACCACGAAGCCCGCGCGCAGGATGGCGGCCACCGCCACCGGGTACTGCGGCACATTGGGCATCATGATGGCGACCCGGTCCCCCTGCGCCAGGCCCAGGCCCTGCAGGTAGGCGGCCAGGGACCGGCTCAGGTGGTCGGTCTGGGCATAGGTGATGTCGCGCCCCATGAAGCAGTAGGCCACACGGTCCGCGTACTGCTGGAAGCTTTCTTCCATCAGCGCCACCAGCGAAGGGTACCGGGTGGCATCGATGTCCGCGGGCACGCCGGGTGGATAACTCGTCAGCCAGATGCGATCCGTCATGTCGGGGTCCTCCCACCGTCAAAAGTCGTGCGCGGTGCGCCGGCTACTCGATGGCCTTGGCCATCTCCTCGACGATCTTCTTCGCGTCGCCAAACACCATCATGGTCTTGTCCATGTAGAACAGCTCATTGTCCAGCCCCGCATAGCCGGCCGCCATCGAGCGCTTGTTCACAATCACGGTCTTGGCCTTGTAGGCTTCCAGGATCGGCATGCCATAGATGGGGCTGCCCTTGGTGAGCGCGGCCGGATTCACCACGTCGTTGGCGCCCAGGATGATGGCCACATCGGCCTGGCCGAATTCGCCGTTGATCTCCTCCATCTCGAACACCTGGTCGTAGGGCACTTCGGCCTCGGCCAGCAGCACGTTCATGTGGCCCGGCATGCGCCCGGCCACCGGGTGGATCGCGTACTTCACGGTGATGCCCTTGTCGGTGAGCTTCTCGGCCAGCTCCTTGACCGCGTGCTGGGCCCGCGCCACAGCCAGGCCATAGCCCGGCACGATCACCACGGTCTCGGCATTGCCCAGCACGAAGGCGGCATCGTCGGCGCTGCCGCTCTTGACCGGGCGCTGCTCCCTGGCGGCGCCGGCACCGGCGGCCGGCTCGCCGCCGAACCCGCCCAGGATCACGTTGAAGAACGAGCGGTTCATCGCCTTGCACATGATGTAGGAGAGGATCGCGCCCGATGAGCCGACGAGGCTTCCGGCGATGATCAGCATCGAGTTGTTCAGCGAAAATCCGATGCCCGCCGCCGCCCAGCCCGAGTAGCTGTTGAGCATGGACACCACCACCGGCATGTCGGCGCCGCCGATCGGGATGATGATCAGCACGCCCAGCACGAAGGCCAGCAGGAGCATCGGGAAAAACGCGGCCCAGCTCTCGGTCGACATGAACGTGATGCCCAGCGCGATGGTCAGCAGGCCCAGCACCAGATTCAGCAGATGCTGGCCGGCGAACTGCACCGGTGCGCCCTGGAACAGGCGAAACTTGTACTTGCCGCTGAGCTTGCCGAAGGCAATTACCGATCCGCTGAACGTGATCGCGCCGATCGCCGCGCCCAGAAACAGTTCCAGCCGGTTGCCGGTGGGAATGGCCGCGCCCCTCGCGAGCCCCTCCAGCAGCGCCGAGGGTTCGGCCACGGCCGCCACGGCAATGAACACCGCGGCCAGGCCGATCATGCTGTGAAAGAACGCCACCAGTTCGGGCATCTGCGTCATTTCGACCGTCTTCGCGCGATACGCTCCGTAGCCGCCACCAACGACCGCGCCGAGCAGCACCCAGCCCAGGCCCAGCAGCTGGCCGGTGTGCTCGACGATCAGCGCGGCCGTGGTCAGCACGGCCACCGTCATGCCCAGCATGCCGAAGAAGTTGCCCCGAATCGAGGTGGTCGGATGCGACAGGCCCTTGAGGGCCTGGATGAAGCACACCGAGGCAAACAGGTACAGCAGTGTGACGACGTTCATGCTCATTTGGCCGCCCCTTTGTCCGCCTTGTCCGCCTTGTCGGCCGCGGGCGCGGCCTTCTTCTCCTTCTTCTTGAACATCTCCAGCATCCGGCGCGTCACCAGAAAGCCGCCGAAGATGTTCACCGAGGCCAGCGCCACGGCCAGCACGCCCATCGTCTTGCCCAGCACCGTGTCGGTCAGCACCGCAGCCAGCATCGCGCCAACGATGACGATCGCCGAGATCGCATTCGTCACGGCCATCAGCGGCGTGTGCAGGGCCGGCGTGACGGTCCAGACCACGTGGTAGCCGACATATACGGCCAGCACGAAGATGATCAGATTCACGATCGCGGGTGAGACGGCGTCCATGATGTCGTTCCTTGTTGAATCTTTTATTTGCGGCGGACTTCGCCGCCCTGGGTCACGAGGCAGGCCGCCACGATGTCGTCTTCGAGATCGATCTTGAGCGTGCCGTCCTTGGGCAGGATCAGTTTGAGGAAGTCGAGCACGTTGCGGGCATACAGCGCCGACGCGTCGGCCGCCACGAGGGCGGGCAGGTTGGTCTCGCCGACCAGCGTCACGCCATGCTTCACGACGGTGCGATCGGCCTCGGTCAACGGGCAATTGCCGCCGCCGCCCGGGCCCTTGCCGGCCGCCAGGTCCACGATCACCGAGCCCGGCTTCATGGACTTGACCATCTCCTCGGTGATCAGCACCGGGGCCGGCCGGCCGGGGATCAGCGCGGTGCTGATCACGATATCGGCCAGCGCGACACGCTTGGCCACCTCAACCTGCTGGCGCGCCAGCCAGCTCGCCGGCATCGGTTTCGCGTAGCCGCCCACGCCCTGCGCAGCCTCTTTCTCCTCGGCCGTGTCGTATGACACTTCAATGAATTTGCCGCCAAGCGATTCGATCTGCTCCTTCACGCTGGGACGCACGTCCGAGGCTTCGATCACGGCCCCCAGGCGCTTGGCCGTGGCAATCGCCTGCAGCCCGGCCACGCCGACGCCGAGGATCACGACGCGGGCCGCCTTCACGGTGCCGGCCGCGGTCATCAGCATGGGGAAAAAGCGCTGATAGCCGTCGGCCGCCATGATCACCGCCTTGTAGCCCGCGATATTCGCCTGGCTGGAGAGCACGTCCATGCTCTGCGCGCGCGTGGTGCGCGGTGCCGCCTCGAGCGCGAATGCGGTGAGCTGCGCCGCCGCCAGGGACTGCAGGCCCGCGGCATCGAACGGGTTCAGCATGCCGACCACCGCCGTGCCGGGTTTCATCAGCGCGAGTTCGTTGCCGAGCGGGCTGCGCACCTTGAGCACCAGCTCGCAGCCAAACGCGCCCGGCGCATCGGTGATCTGGACACCGATCGCGGCGTAGGCGTCGTCAGGGGCGCTGGCGGCCACGCCGGCGCCCGACTGCAGGCGCAGCGTGTGCCCCTGCGCGATGATTTTCTTGGCCGTCTCGGGGGTGACGGCAACGCGGGTCTCCCCCGCCGTGGTTTCGGCGGGTACGCCAATCTGCATGGAGCGTCTCCTCTTGTGGTTGCACCTGGATTGCCCGCAAGCTTACATTACTTCGCGCTATCCTCGACGCGCGCGGGGCCGGTGCCCTGATAGCGTTTGTCTAACCATAATGACCCATGAATACACGATGGAAGCCCAGCGTCACGGTCGCCGCGGTCATTCAAAAGGACGGCAAATTCCTGCTGGTCGAGGAACACACGCCCGAGGGCCTGCGCCTGAACAATCCGGCCGGCCACCTCGAGCGCGGTGAATCGCTCGTGCAGGCCTGCGCGCGCGAGACCCTCGAAGAGACCACCCATGCGTTCGAACCCACGGCGCTGGTCGGCGTGTATCTGTCGCGCTTTCAGCGGGCGGGCCAGAACGGCCAGCCCGACGAAGACGTCAGCTACCTGCGCTTCGCCTTTTGCGGCGAACTGGGGCCGGCCAGCGCGCACCGTGCGCTCGACCACGGCATCGTGCGGACGCTGTGGCTGACCCCCGATGAAGTGCGCGCCAGCACAGCCCGGCACCGCAGCCCGCTGTTGCTGCGTTGCATGGAGGATTACCTCGCGGGTCATCGCCATCCGCTGGACCTCGTGTACTGCGACCCCAGCGTGGCACGGTGAGGCGGCGGTGCGGGAGTTCCTGAAATGAGCGTGCGCCGGCCCTCACCCCGATTCCTGGCCTTGCTGCTGCTGTGTTCACTGGCCGCCTGCGGAGACGGCGCCGGAACCTCGACCACCGGCACGCCGGCCACGGTCAGCAGCGCGCCGCCGCTGTTCGCCACGGCGGGAGACGCGAACGCGGTGCCGATCTATGTGGACGGCGGCATTTCGGCCCCGGCCCGCGCCCTCCCGAACGCGATCTACACCAGTATCGAAATCTGCGCGCCGGGCAGCAGCAACTGCGCCGTGATCCCGCACGTGCTGGTGGACACCGGATCGGTGGGCCTGCGGCTGCTGGCGTCGGCCATCCGCGCCGCGAACGCCACGCTGCCCGGCGCCCTGCCCCAGGCGGCGGGCACCGCGGGTTCCGTCGTCGGCGAATGCCTGCCCTTCGTCTCCGGCGTCACCTGGGGCGGCGTCCGCTCGGCCGACCTGCACTGGGGTGGGTCGAACTACAGCGGCGAGCTGGCCCCGAGCATCCCCCTGCAGGTCATTGGCGACACCGGCGCGCGCGTCGCCGCGCCGCCCTCCAGCTGCACCCATCAAGGCACGCTGCTGCAAACCGCCGCGGCGCTGGGCGGCAACGGCATCGTCGGGATCGGCCTGTTCGCGCAGGACTGCGGCAGCTACTGCGCGCAGAACGCCGCTCCCATCTACTTTCAGTGCGCCGGCCCCGGGGCCTGCAACGCCGTGGCCATGCCCGTGGCCCGGCAAATTCCGAATCCGGTCGCGGCGACGACGGCCGACAACAACGGCAGCCTGATCAGCCTGCCCGCCGGCGCGGCGCCGCAAGCCAGCGGCCTGTTGGTGCTGGGCATCGGCACGCGGCTCAACAACGCACTGCCGGCATCCAGCGCGATCCTCGGCACCAACGCCAGCGGCTATTTCACGGCGAACTTCAATGGCAACACGCTGCCGCGCAGCTTCATCGACAGCGGCTCCTCGGCCAATTTCATGCCGACCACGGGCACGGTCGCCCTGCCGCCTTGCTCCTCGGGGGCGCTGGCCGGCACCGGCTACCTGTGCCCCGCCAGCACCCTGACCCTGGTTTCCGGCAACCGCGGGAGTGCCGCCACCGCCGCCACGGCCAACGTATTGATCGTGAACGCCAACGGCGCTGTCGCGGGCAATCCCGGCGACTACGTGATTCCCGGACTCGCGGCCGAAAACGGCGCGATCGGCCAATCGCTGGACCTGGGGGCGAGTTTTTTCTTCGGGCGCACCGTGGCCACGCTGATCGAAAACCAGTCGGCGCCCGGCTTCCCCCTCGAAGGTCCGGCGCTCGGCTACACGCCCTGACCGTGGCCGACGGCCGATGCCAGGCGTAGCGCGCTGGGATAATCCCCGCTATATGGACACACGCAAAAAAGGGCAACGGGTGGTGGTCGGTTTGAGCGGCGGCGTGGACTCCGCGGTCAGCGCGCATCTGCTCAAAATGCAGGGCTACGAAGTGGTCGGCATCTTCATGAAGAATTGGGAGCAGGACGACGATGACGAATACTGTTCCTCCAACATTGACTTCGTGGACGCGGCCGCCGTGGCCGACGTGCTGGGCATCGAACTCGAGCACGTCAACTTCGCGGCCGAGTACAAGGACCGGGTGTTTGCCGAATTCCTGCGTGAATACCAGGCCGGGCGCACACCCAATCCCGACGTGCTGTGCAACGCCGAAATCAAGTTCAAATCGTTCCTGGACCATGCGCTGCGGCTCGGCGCCGACCTGATCGCCACGGGGCACTATGCGCGCGTGCGCCGGCACCCGGCCACGGGCCTCTGCGAGTTGCTCAAAGGACTCGACCCGGCAAAAGACCAGAGTTACTTCCTGCACCGGCTGAACCAGGATCAGCTCGCGCGCACGCTGTTCCCGTTGGGTGAATTGCGCAAGACCGAGGTGCGCCGCATCGCGGCCGAGATCGGCCTGCCGAACGCGAAAAAGAAGGACTCCACCGGCATCTGCTTCATCGGCGAGCGGCCGTTCCGTGAGTTCCTGAACCGCTACATCGCGAAGGAGCCCGGCCCGATCAAAAGCGACCGGGGCCGGGTGCTGGGCCAGCATCAGGGCTTGAGTTTCTATACCCTGGGCCAGCGCCAGGGCCTGGGCATCGGCGGCGTGAAGGAGCGCGGCACCCAACGCGGCGGTGGCGATCATGCCCCCTGGTTCGTGGCGCGCAAGGACATGGCGACCAACACGCTGTGGGTGGTGCAGGGGCACGACCATCCGTGGCTGCTGTCGTCGTCGCTGGTGGCAGGCGATGCGAGCTGGGTGTCCGGCACGGCACCCGCCAGCGACAATGCCGCGCTGCGACTGGCGGCCAAGACACGCTATCGCCAAGCCGATGCCCAGTGTCGCTGGCGTGGCGCAGAGGGGATCGTCGCAGCCGGTGCGGGCGCAGGAGCGACACCCGACGGGGGCGATGCGTTTGGCCTTGACTTCTCCGCGCCGCAATGGGCCGTGACGCCGGGCCAGTCGGCCGTGCTGTACGACGGCGACGTGTGCCTGGGCGGAGGCGTGATCGCCGGGGCCAGCGTTTAATCACGATACATGCGTTTAGCCCTTATGAGGTCTTTGCAGAGCGCTATCAATTTGATATTGATGGTATCGCCGGGCGATTGATGCCGTGTCCCGCAGCGGACAGCCGGAGGCTCGCGCGGCGCTCACCGCAGGGGTTTTGGCTTTCGCAACACGCCAAAAACTTCAACAATGGTCGCTACCGATCCCGTGCGCCCGCGCGCCAGGGCTCACGTATTGCAATCCCCCCTCGCTTGGAGACCCGCATGACCCCCGCTTCCGCATCCGCCGCCACCCCCTGGACCAAGTCGTATCCCGCCGGCATGCGCTGGGACGCCGAGCTGCCGATCCTGCCGGTGCAGCAGTTGCTCGACGACGCCGTAGCACGCTGGCCCGAGCGGTCCGCCATCGAGTTCATGGGCGAAGTCATCAGCTACCGCGAACTGGGCGCCCTGGTCGATCGGGCTGCCAGGGGCCTGCAGGCACTGGGCGTGAAGCCGGGCGTGCACGTCGGGCTGTATCTGCCCAACACACCGCACTACCCGATCGCGTTCTTCGCCGTGCTCAAGGCCGGCGGCACGGTCGTCAACTATTCGCCGCTCGATGCCGAGCGCGTGCTGGCGCACAAGATCGAGGACAGCCAGACCGATGTGCTCGTCACGCTCGACCTGGTCAGCCTGTACCCCCAACTGGGGCGCCAGCTCGGTGCTTCACGGCTGAAAAAGCTGGTGGTGGGCAGCGTGAGCGATTTCGGCGCGGCGCGCGAACAGGTGCGCGCGCACCTGCAGGGCGCCGGCCAGATCGCGCCAGTGCCGGTCGATGCGCACCATGTGCCATTTTCCGGGTTGCTGGAAAACGATGGCCATTACCAGACCTACCCGCTGGGCGACCTGACCGAGGCCATTGCGGTGCTGCAATACACCGGCGGAACCACCGGGCTGCCCAAGGGCGCCATGATCACGCATGCGAACCTGACGGCGGCGAACGGGCAGTATTGGGAGTCGACGCAGGGCGAACCGAAGATCCTGCAGGAAGGCGTGGAGCGGGTTCTGGTCGTGCTGCCGCTGTTTCACATCTACGCGCTGAGTGTCGGCCTGCTGCTCGGCGTGCGGCTGGGCGCGGCGCTGGTGCTGCACACCAGGTTCGATGTCGATGCCGTGATGAAGGAACTGACGGCCAGCAAAATCACCGTGTTCCCCGGCGTGCCCACCATGTTTGCCGGGCTTTTGATGCACCCCCAGGCGGCCTCGATGGACCTGCGCGCGCTCAAGTTCTGCGGCTCGGGCGGCGCATCGCTGCCGGTCGAGATCGAGCAGCGCTTCTTCAAGCTCACCGGTTGCCACCTGAACGAGGGCTGGGGCATGACCGAGACCTCGCCGGTGGGCACCTTCACCCCGGCGCAGGGGGTTCGCAAGGCAGGCTCGTGCGGCATGCCGTTGCCGCAGGTGCGCATCAAGCTCGTCAGCGTGGAGGATCCCGCGCGGGAAGTGGCCGTGGGCGAACCGGGTGAGCTGTGCATCAAGGGCCCCAACGTGATGAAGGGTTACTGGAACAACCCCACGGCCACTGCGGATTCGATGACGCCCGACGGCTACTTTCGCAGCGGCGATGTCGCCAAAATGGACGCGGACGGCTTCTTCTACATCGTCGACCGCACCAAGGACATGCTCTTGTGCAGCGGCTACAACGTCTACCCCCGCGTGATCGAGGAAGCCATCTACGAGCACCCGGGCGTGGCCGAGGTCTGCGTGATCGGCATTCCCGACGACTACCGCGGCCAGTCACCCAAGGCGTTCATCACGCTCAAGCCGGGGGCACTGGCGCCCACGCTCGACGAGCTCAAGACGTTCCTGAAAAGCCGTCTCGGCAAGCACGAGATGATCGGGGCGCTGGAAATCCGCGCGGAATTGCCCAAGACCGCAGTGGGCAAGCTGTCCAAGAAGGATCTGGCCGACGACGAGGCGCGCAAGCGGGCCGGCTGATGGCCGGGAATCAGAACGGTTATGCAGACAAAATTTTGTTGATACAGGCCGTGAAATCTCGATTTCACCTCATGTTTTGTTGGTTGGCCGTGGTTTTTCTGAATCTTTATGGTCTAGAGGGGGGTGCAGGGG
>SCRU01000044.1 GCA_004323695.1 Burkholderiaceae bacterium | reverse complement strand
GTCCGGCGGGCGTGTGGCGCAAGGCATTCACCTGTGCAATGCAGCCCGTCAAGACAACGTGGTTCACTCCTCGCGCGCGGCCAACGCTCAATGCGCTGCGTGCGCCGCGTACTCCGCCTGCTGGGTTTTACGGGCCTCTTCGCGCTCAACGGTCTTCATCATGGAAGACGGGCCGGTTTCGGCCTTGTCCATCTGCACCGTCAGGTGGCGCAGCACCGCATCGTTGAACCTGAAGGCATGCTCGAGCTCGGCCATCACGGGCTGATCGGCTTCGATGTTGATGCACAGGTAGTGCGCCTTGGCAAGCTTGTTGATCATGTAGGTCAGCTGGCGCCGGCCCCAGTCCTCGACACGGTGCACCTTGCCGCCACCCGCGGCGATCATGCCCTTGTAACGCTCCAGCATGGCCGGAACCTGCTCGCTTTGATCCGGATGGATCATCAGGATGATTTCGTAATGACGCATGAACTCTCCTTATGGAAATAAGCCGCCCGCTGCGTCGCTAGCGGTGTGGCAAGGCAAAGCCGGATATTGTAAACGATTTGGCGATTCCCCCTCCGGCAAGGCATCGGGGCCGGGCAAGCACCGGCGCCTGCCGGCCCAGCGGTTCGCTACAACCCCGCCAACTGCTTCCAGGTGGCGATCACGCTGTCCGGATTGAGTGAGATGGAGGTGATCCCCTGATCGACCAGCCAGCGGGCCAGATCGGGATGGTCGCTGGGGCCCTGGCCGCAGATCCCGACGTACTTGCCCTGGGCCTTGCAGGCGGCGATCGCGCGCCCAATCAGCGCCGTGACGGCCGGGTCACGCTCGTCGAAATCCGCCGTCAGCAACTCCATGCCGGAGTCGCGATCGAGCCCCAGCGTGAGTTGGGTCAAGTCGTTCGAGCCGATCGAGAAACCGTCGAAGTATTGCAGGAATTCGTCCGCCAGAACCGCGTTGCTGGGAACCTCGCACATCATGATGATCTTGAGTGCGGTATCACCCGTCTCGCCCCGCCGGAGCCCCTGCTGGGCCAGCAGCGCAGTCACCTTTTCGGCCTGAGTCAGGGTGCGCACAAACGGCACCATCAGCTGCACGTTGGTCAGGCCCATGTCGTTGCGCACGCGCTTCAGCGCCTCGCATTCCATCGCGAACGCCTCACGGAACTCTTCGCTGATGTAGCGCGTCGCCCCCCGAAAACCGAGCATCGGGTTTTCTTCCTCGGGTTCGTAGCGCGACCCGCCGATCAATTTTCGATACTCGTTGCTCTTGAAATCAGACAGGCGCACGATCACGGGCTTGGGCCAGAACGCCGCCGCGATCGTGGCGACGCCCTCGGCCACCTTGTCCACATAGAAGGCCCTCGGGGAGGCGTGACCACGGGCCACCGACTCCACTGCCTTTTTCAGATCGGCGTCGACGTTCGGGTAGTCCAGAATCGCCTTGGGGTGCACGCCGATATTGTTGTTGATGATGAATTCAAGACGCGCAAGCCCCACACCATGGTTCGGCAGCTGGCAGAAGTCGAACGCCAATTGCGGATTCCCCACGTTCATCGTGATCTTGGTCTGGATCTCGGGCATGGCGCCGCGCTGCACCTCGGTGACCTCGGTCTCCAGCAGACCGTCATAAATGAACCCGGTATCACCTTCCGCACAGCTCACGGTCACCAGAGCGCCGTCGGTGAGCAGACCGGTGGCATCGCCGCAACCCACCACAGCCGGAATGCCCAGTTCGCGCGCAATGATGGCTGCGTGGCAGGTGCGCCCGCCGCGATTGGTCACGATGGCGCTGGCGCGCTTCATCACGGGTTCCCAGTTGGGATCGGTCATGTCGGTTACCAGGATGTCACCAACCTGCACCTGGTCCATTTCGCTGATGCCGTGTACCAGCCGCACGCGCCCCGTGCCGATTTTCTGGCCGATGGCGCGCCCTTCGGCCAGAACGGTGCGGCCCTGCCCCTGCTGGCCTTTGAGCTTGTAGCGCAGCTCGGCCTTGTCCCCCCTCTGGCTCTTCACCGTTTCCGGGCGTGCCTGCAGGATGTAGAGGCGCCCGTCCGCACCATCCTTGCCCCACTCGATGTCCATGGGCCGGCCGTAATGCCGTTCGATCACCAGCGCATATTGCGCCAGTTGCTGCACCTCGGCATCCGTCAACGAGTAACGATTGCGCTGCTCAGCGGGGACATCGACGGTCTTGATCAGCTTGCCGCTGCCGCGCCGGTCCTCGTCGCTGGCAAACACCATCTGGATCAGCTTGGAGCCCAGGCTGCGGCGGATCACGGCCTGCTTGCCGGCTCGCAGCATGGGTTTATGCACATAGAACTCGTCCGGATTCACGGCCCCCTGCACCACGGTCTCGCCCAGACCATAGCTGGAAGTGATGAACACGACGTCTTCAAATCCCGACTCGGTGTCCAGGGTGAACATGACCCCCGCCGCGCCCAGGTCCGAACGCACCATGCGCTGGACCCCGGCGGAAAGCGCTACATCGGCATGGGCAAATCCCTGGTGCACCCGGTAGCTGATGGCTCGGTCGTTGTAGAGCGATGCGAACACCTCGCGCATCTTGTGCAGCACATCGTCGATGCCCGCCACGTTCAGGAAGGTCTCCTGCTGCCCGGCAAAGGAGGCGTCCGGCAGGTCTTCCGCGGTGGCCGACGAGCGCACGGCAAACGAGGCCGCCGGATTGCCGGTGCCCAGGCGCGCGAACGCTTCGCGGATCGCGGCCTCCAGCTCGGAGGGAAAGGGCTGAGCCTCGACCATGGCGCGAATTTCGGCGCCCGCCGTGGCCAGTGCGCGCACATCCTCCGTGTCCAGCGATGCCAGCCGCGTATTGATGCGCTCGGCCAATCCGCCAAATTGAAGAAACTGCCTGAACGCGTGGGCCGTGGTGGCGAATCCGGTGGGAACGTGCACCCCCGCCGGCAGCTGCGAGATCATCTCGCCGAGGCTGGCGTTCTTGCCGCCCACCACCTCGACATCGGTCATTCTCAGGTTTTCAAACGGTACGACCAGGGCGGTCGCGTCGAAAAGTGCAGACATGGGAAAGCTCCAGAAGTTAAAACCGGGTCTGCGTGCCCCAGGAGGTGCGCAGGCACCCCAAGGACAGCCATGCATCTGGCGCAACTTTGCATTTCTTGTAGTGGGTCGGTGCCGTGCATGGGAGAATTCGAAAGCGTGGCGCCATTGTAGGCGCCGGCGCACCACGCCAGCAGACCCGTCCCCGCCTCAACCGAAAGCTCAATCGCCGTGTCGACCATGCCCACCCGCACCGTTTT
>SCRU01000043.1 GCA_004323695.1 Burkholderiaceae bacterium | reverse complement strand
CGATGAATTCCTTGAGAACTTGCAGCATTCGTTTGATTGTTCGTTGGAGGTGGTATATGGAGCGCCGCGCGCGCCATTGGTTCCCGCGCGGCGTAGCCGCTTATTTCCCCCAGCTATCCCTCAGCCCCACCGCCAGGTTAAACACCGGCCTCCCCTCGGCGTGATCCACCCGATCCGCCACAAAGTACCCGTGCCGTTCAAACTGAAACTTGTCATCCGGCTTGGCACTGGCCAGTGAAGGCTCCACCACGGCCTGGATCACCTTGAGGCTGTTCGGGTTCAGGCTGGCCAGAAATTCCTTGCCACCGGCGTCGGGCTGGGGATCAAGAAACAGGCGGTCGTACAAGCGCACTTCGGCCGGCAGGCCGTCGGCCGCAGCGACCCAGGTGATGACGCCCTTGACCTTGACGGCGTCGGAGCCGGGGGTGCCGCTCTTGGTGTCGGGCACCAGCGTGGCGTGCACCTCCAGCACCTTGCCTGCGGCGTCTTTCGTACAGTCGGTGCACTCGATGACGTGGCCGTATTTCAGGCGAACCTTGTTGCCGGGAGTCATCGAGCCATCCGCCGTGCGCTGCGGCGGATAAAGGCGGAAGAATCCCTTGGGCGGGGTTTCTTCAAAGTCGCTGCGGTCGATCCACACTTCCTTGCCGATCTTGAAGTGGCGGCGGCCCAGTTCGGGCCGGTGCGGGTGCACGGGGGCGGAGCATTCGTCGAGCGCGCCTGCGCCCATCACAGCATCCCAGTTGGTGAGCACCAGCTTGACGGGGTCGAGCACGGCCATGGCGCGTGGGGCCGATGCGTCCAGCGTTTCGCGCAGGCAGCCTTCCAGGGTCGCGTAGTCGATCCAGCTGTCGCTCTTGGTCACGCCGATGCGCTCGGCAAACAGCTGGATGCTTTCTGGCGTGTAGCCACGCCGGCGCAGGCCGACGATGGTGGGCATACGCGGGTCGTCCCAGCCCTTGACCTTGTGGTCGTACACCAGCGCGGCGAGCTTGCGTTTGCTGGTGACCACGTAGGTCAGATTCAGGCGCGCAAATTCGTACTGGTGCGGGTGCGGCTGGCTGAGAAGGCCGCCTTCGCACAGGCGATCCAGCAGCCAGTCGTAGAACGGGCGCTGGTCTTCAAACTCCAGCGTGCACAGGCTGTGGGTGATGTTCTCCAGCGCGTCCTCGATCGGGTGCGCAAAGGTGTACATCGGGTAGATGCACCATTTGTCGCCGGTGTTGTGGTGCGTGGCGCGGCGGATGCGGTAAATGGCCGGGTCGCGCATATTGATGTTCGGCGAGGCCATGTCGATCTTCGCCCGCAGCACCATGGCGCCGTCTTCGTGCTGGCCACCCTGCATCTCGCGAAAGCGCGCCAGGTTTTCGGCCGGCGTGCGGTCGCGAAACGGGCTGTTGGTGCCGGGCCGGTCGAAGTCGCCACGGTTCACGCGCATTTCCTCGGCCGACTGTTCGTCCACATAGGCGTGGCCGGCCTGGATCAGGTATTCGGCCGCGCGGTACATGAAGTCGAAGTAGTCGCTGGCCTGGTACAGGTGCGTGCTGCTCACGCCGTTGAAGCTGGCGGTCCAGTCGAAGCCGAGCCAGTGCACGGTGTCGATGATGGCGTCCACATACTCCCGGTCTTCCTTCTCGGGATTCGTGTCGTCAAAACGCAGGTGGCACACGCCGCCGAAGGAGCGCGCCAGGCCAAAGTTCAGGCAGATGCTTTTGGCGTGCCCGATGTGCAGGTAGCCGTTGGGTTCGGGCGGAAATCGCGTGCGGATTTTGGCCGGGTCGGCCGGGCCGGCGGCGTGGTGCGCCGCATCGCCGGGGCTGCCGCCCCAATGGCGACTGGTGTAGGTGCCCTGGGCCAGGTCGTGCTCGATGATCTGGCGCAGGAAGTTGCTCGGTTTGGGCGGTGCGTTGGCGGCGGGCGCGTCGGAAGAACTCATGGCGTGATTCTAGGCGGGCTGGTCGATTTGTAACCGTGCTGCCCGTTACGTCTGGTAATGCTCTTCACCTCGCAGACGGTAGCTGCTTTACCTGCCGGCGCGTTTAATGAAGGCAAGGGCGGATCGCGCCCTGACAAGGAGATGATCATGAAAAGCAAGCGTTCCGTTTATGCCACCGCGGCGGCAGTTGTTGTTGCGGCGGCCGCGCTGGGTGCGACCACTGCCGCGCAGGCGCATGTGGCCATATCCGTGGGCATCGGCCTGCCGGGCATTGCCATTGGCTTTCCCGCGCCCGTGTATGTAGCGCCGCCGCCCGCGTATTACCCGCCGCCCCCGGTTTATGTGCAGCCGCAGGCCTACTACTACTCGCGGCCCGCCCCGGTGGCCTATGCGCCGCCGGTGCTGGTGGCGCCGTATCCGGTGTATCGCACGGCCTGGGTTGGCCCCGGCTACTACTACGGCAGGTGGTACGGGCATCGCGAGCGCGGCGGCTATGTCTACCGTCACTGAACAGCTGCCGAGCCCCGTTCCCTGAAAGCCCGCGGACCTTTGTCCGTGGGCTTTTTTCATTGCCCGAAGCGCGGGCCGGTTTTCAGGAATTCCAGTTCTGCCGTGCTGCTCTCGCGGCCCAGCACCGCGTTGCGATAAGGAAACCGGCCGAAGCGCTCGATGATCTCCAGGTGCGCGCGCGCAAAGCGCAGGTGGCCTGTGATTGACGCCTGCAGTGCCGCCGGCACCGCGGCCGCCAGTGCTTTGAGGCGGCGCACGCATTCGCGCTGCAAACCGGCGTCCTCGGCGTGCATCAGCGGCATGTAGGTGAACACCCGCGCGACCGGCGGCAGCCGCTCGTGCCATCCCTGCGCCAGCATCTCGCCCACCAGCCGCTGGGCGCGCTCGTCACCCGCAAACGCACGCGCGGCGCCACGGTGCAGGTTGCGGCTGAACTGGTCAAGCAGCA
>SCRU01000042.1 GCA_004323695.1 Burkholderiaceae bacterium | reverse complement strand
GCAGCCGCTCGTGCCATCCCTGCGCCAGCATCTCGCCCACCAGCCGCTGGGCGCGCTCGTCACCCGCAAACGCACGCGCGGCGCCACGGTGCAGGTTGCGGCTGAACTGGTCAAGCAGCATGATCAGCGCGAGCCGCCGCCTGCCGGGTATCGTCCCGTCACCGCCGCATTCCGCTTCCCAGTCCCGCAGCCCGCCGTCCAGCGCGCATTCGACCCACGGGCCGAATCGCTCGCGGATCTCGGTATCCTGCGCGGCGCCGCCGCCGAACCAGCGCTGATTGAGATCGCGGCTCGGCCAGCCAAGCGAGAGCCCGTCTTCGAACCAGTAGTCGAGTATGGCCCCGGCGTGGCGTGGCTCTGCCAATTTCTCGCCCGATGCCGCTGTGGTTGATTCGCCCACGCTCACATCGCCTTGAACAGGTGCGCATAAAGGCGGCTGACCGCAAACCGGTCGGCGCGCCCGCGCAGCGTCAGGTGCAGTTTGCCGGCATCGTCGCGCATCACCGTATCGATCGCGTCGGCGCGCACCACGGTACCGCGATGCACCTGCCAGAACGCGTGGGCGTCGAGTTGCGGCAGCAATTCCTTCAGCGGGGTGCGGATCAGGTATTCATGATCGGTAGTGAGCACGCGCACGTATTTGTCCGACGCCTCGAAACACAGGACCTCGTCGATCGGCACCAGCCGGATCTGGTTGCCCACGCCGGCGGAAATCATCTTGAGCGGCGTGCCGGCGGCCACGGGCGCGCCGTCCGCGGCGCCCATCAGATGGCGCAATTGGCCCAGCGTGGCCGCCAGGGTTGCTTCCAGATGAATAGCTGATTGTGCCCGTTGAATGAGGGCTTGCTGGACTTTGGAGATTGTTTTTTGCAGGCGCGCGGTTTGTACCGGCTTGAGCAGGTAGTCGATCGCCTGCGCTTCGAACGCCTGCACCGCGTACTGGTCGTAGGCCGTCACGAACACCAGCGCGGGGAAGGGCGTTTGCGTGTCCCATTCGTCGGCCAGTTCGACGGCGGCGTCCAGTCCGTTCAGGCCCGGCATGCGCACATCGAAAAACAACACGTCGGGGCGCAGCTGCAGCGCCTGCTGCACGGCACTGCGGCCGTCGCCCACGCTGGCGAGCACCCGCAACTCCGGCCATGCCTTCGCCAGCTCGGTCTGCAGCGCCTGCGCCAGCAATGGCTCGTCTTCGGCAATCAGCGCGGTGGGATTCAAGCGGACGCGCTCCGGCTTTGATTCGTTGGCGAATTTTCAAAGGGAAATCGGATGATTGCCTTTGTTCCAGCGGGGCTGTTAGCTACGAAATAAATAGTTCCATGCTCATGATAAACCGTGTGAAGGCGCTCGCGCACCTGCGCCACGCCGAAGCCGCCATGCGCGCTGCCAAGGGCGCCGGCACCGGCCTGCATGCCCACGCCGGTGTCGGCGACTTCGAGCAGCAGCGAGCTACCCTCGCGGCACGCGCTCACGTGGATGCTGCCACCGTCCACCTTGGGTTCCAGCCCGTGGCGGATGCTGTTTTCCACCAGCGGCTGCAGCAGCAGCGTGGGCACCGGGTGATTGGCCAGCTCCGCCGGCAAGTCCAGCGTGTAGCGCAGGCGCGGGCCCATGCGCACGGCCATCAGTTCGAGGTAGTCGGCAAGGCGCTCGAACTCGGCCTGCAGCGCATGGGTGGTGGCGCGCGAGGCGCCCAGCGTGGCGCGCAGGTAGGCGATCAAGTGGTCCAGCATGTGCCGCGCGCGCGCCGGGTCGCTGCCAATCAGCACACGCAGGTTTGCCAGCGTGTTGAACAGCATGTGCGGCTCTAGCTGAGTCTGCAGCAGCTTCAAGCGCGCCTCGGCCGCGAGCCGCAGCGCCTGCTCCACCTGGGCGTGCAGTTGCGACTGTTTGCTTCGGCTGAAGAAGTAGTAGAAGCCGGCGCCGCCGGCCAGCAGCGACACCAGCCAGGAGCTGCGCTGCTCGAGTAGGCCGCGTTGCCAGCTCGACCAGCCGAACCAGGCGTCGGCGGCGAAGGTGCCGAGCAGGTAGCCGCCGGTGATCGCGATCAGCGTCAGCGCGAGGCCTTTGATTCCCGGTGGCCATCCGGGACGTGTCGACGAGTTCAGCAGACAGGAACCTGCTTCGGCGATTGCCCAGATGCTCGAGCCTATGCACAGTGAATACACCAGCGGCACCGGGTACGGCTCGCCCGGCGTGAACACATAAACCACGACCGATGCCGCGAGGCTCAGTGCCAGGGCCTGCAGATAGTGGTTGGCGAGCCGCATAAAGTCGATGCGGCGGTTCCCACCTGGCTTGGCGATCGTGCGCATTGGCGTAATCCGCGCCGCGCCCTCTCAAGTGCCGCTCTGGCCGCGCTGCAGGCGCTCGCGTTCGCTTTGCACCAACCGTGCGCGCACCACGCTACCCGGACCGAACACGAACACCGAAGCCCAGTGCAGCGCCAGCCCCAACCCCCAGCACAGCGCAGGGAGGAAGATCGAGCGGCCGCGCCCGGCAGAGGTAAATATGAAGAACAGCAATAGATTGAACGCCAGAAAGATCACGGCGTGCAGGTACCAGCCGAATTTGGCGCCAGCGCGCTTGCGCGCGAGGCGGTCGATTTCATCTTGCGACATCGAAGTGTTCATGGCAGTCAGTTTCTCATGGATGGTTGATCGACGCGTCGTTTAGGCGCCGGCAGTCGGCACAAGCGAACGCTCGTTGCGCAGCGCCAGGCGCCACAGCCGGAAGCCGCGCGCCGCGAACACCCCGCTGAAGGCGCCGTACAGCGCGCCAAAGGCGAGCCGGAAGCCGGTGCTGTGGGCCAGCGCCGGCTGCACGGCC
>SCRU01000041.1 GCA_004323695.1 Burkholderiaceae bacterium | reverse complement strand
GACCTTGGTTAAGTTTTCCAATTTTTTTTGGCTAACCTTGCCCTCGAATCCGGGGTTGAACGTCACGGGTTTCCTGCCCCGCTTGCGCGGTGCGATGTGGCCGCGCCATTCACGTTCTGCCCGTCTCGAGTGAAGCGCATGCTTATCACTCTTGAAAATTGCTCAATGCGCGAGTTCAGCGGGCGGCGGCTGAACGCTCTCCCGGATGTGAGCGAGCCCGCCCTCAAACGCCAACTTTGAATCGATTCACTTTCAGACTTTGCGCTGGTCCGCTGCGCCTTTCTTTCGGATGCAGCAGAGCCTGATCGGAAAAACTGAAAAAGTTAACCGGAGTCAATGATTGTGCAACTCAGTATTCGCACAATCGGCTTCGCTGATCAGCGCCGCGCGAGACCGGGCACGAGCTTGTTGTGCGATGCGTGAATCAACCATGTGGAGACAAGCCACGGTGGGCAGTTTTATGTAGCGAGCGCTTTTGGGCGCCGGCAGTGGTTTCGATCGCCGGTCGTTGCCTCGTTTCGACCCGGGTTATAGGTGCATGGCCCGGCATTCGCGTCGCGACTGCTGGCAAATGGGTCTTGCGTCATCAATGAGGAAGGTCATGAATATTCACGAGTATCAAGGGAAAGAAGTGCTGCGCAAGTACGGCGTGACAACGCCACGCGGAGTGCCTTGTTTCTCTGTTGACGAGGCGGTCCAGGCGGCCGCCCGGCTGGGCGGCAGCGCATGGGTCGTCAAGGCGCAAATCCACGCGGGCGGCCGAGGCAAGGGCGGGGGCGTCAAGGTCGCCAGGTCGATCGACGAGGTGCGCGACTACGCCAACCGCATTCTGGGCATGACGCTGGTCACGCACCAGACCGGACCGGAAGGACGCGTGGTGAAGCGCCTGTTGATTGAAGAAGGAGCGGACATCAAGAAGGAGCTCTACGTGGGCATGGTGGTGGACCGCGGCAGCCAGCGTGTGGCGCTGATGGCGTCCAGCGAAGGCGGCATGGATATTGAAGAAGTGGCCAGCCATACCCCGGAAAAAATTCACAAGGTTTTCATCGATCCCGTCACGGGACTGAAAGATGTCGAGGCCGACGACATCGCGCGCAAGATCGGCATACCCGAAAAATCACTGCCTCAGGCACGCATCTTCCTGCAGGGCCTGTACCGGGCGTTCGACGAATGCGATGCGTCACTGGCCGAAATCAACCCGCTGGTCCTGACGGGCGATGATCAGGTGATCGCGCTCGACGCGAAATTCAATTTCGACTCGAATGCGCTGTACCGTCAGCCCGAGATCGTGGCGATGCGTGATCTGGACGAGGAGGATCCCGCCGAGATTCAAGCGTCGAAATTCGATCTGACTTATATCTCGCTGGACGGCAACATCGGTTGTCTGGTGAACGGCGCGGGGCTTGCCATGGCGACCATGGATGCGATCAAGCTGTACGGTGGTTCGCCTGCCAACTTTCTGGATGTGGGGGGCGGCGCCACGACCGAGAAGGTCACCGAAGCCTTCAAGCTGATGCTGCGCAACCCGAAGCTGCAGGCAATTCTGGTGAACATCTTCGGTGGAATCATGCGGTGCGACGTGATTGCCACGGGGGTGGTGGAGGCCGCGCGCCAGGTGAACCTGACCGTGCCTCTGGTGGTGCGCATGAAAGGCACCAATGAAGAACTGGGGAAAAAGATTCTGGCGGAATCAGGGCTTCCGATCATCGCCGCCAACAACATGGCCGAAGCAGCGGAAAAGGCTGTCAACGCGGCGCGGAGAAACTGAACATGTCCATTTTGATCAACCAGTCCACCCGCGTCATCACGCAGGGAATAACCGGCAAGACCGGCCAGTTCCACACGCGCATGTGCCGCGACTACGCCAATGGCCGGCATTGTTTCGTGGCCGGCGTCAACCCGAAAAAGGCGGGTGAGGACTTCGAGGGCATTCCCATTTACGGCTCGGTCAAGGATGCCAAGGAGCAGACCGGCGCCACAGTGTCCGTCATTTATGTTCCTCCGCCGTTTGCCGCCGCAGCAATCGACGAAGCAGTTGACGCCGGCCTCGATCTGGTGGTTTGCATTACCGAAGGCATTCCGGTGCGGGACATGATCCGTACCCGCAGCCGGATGCAGGGCAAGTCGACGATTCTGCTCGGACCCAATTGCCCGGGACTGATCACGCCCGACGAAATCAAGATCGGCATCATGCCCGGCCACATCCACAAGAAGGGGCGCATCGGTGTGGTTTCGCGCTCCGGTACGCTCACCTATGAAGCAGCCGGTCAACTGGCTGAATTTGGCCTGGGCCAGTCCACGGTGGTGGGTATCGGCGGCGATCCTGTCGGCGGCCTGAAGCACATCGATGTGCTGAAGATGTTCAATGACGATCCCGACACCGACGCGGTCATCATGGTCGGTGAAATCGGCGGTGACGCGGAAGAAACCTGTGCGCGCTGGATCAAGCTTCACATGAGCAAGCCGGTGGTTGGCTTCATCGCCGGCGTCACGGCGCCACCCGGCAAGCGCATGGGGCACGCAGGCGCCATCATTTCCGGCGGCAAGGGCACGGCGCAGGAGAAGCTCTCGGTGATGGAAGAGTGCGGTATCCGGGTCACGCGCAACCCTGCCGAAATGGGCAAGTTGCTCAAGTCAGTGCTGTAGCAGCCGCGTGCGGTGCGCTGGCACCGCCTACAGTTTTTTGTACCGCAAGCGTGATGTGCTTGCGAACAGCAGGTGGTGAGAAATGACACAACACTGGATTCGTTTCCGGCAGGCCGATGAGGTCCGTTTCGGTCTGCTGGCCGACGGCCGCATTCAGGTGCACGAGGGTGACCTGTTCGCGGACCCGCGGCCCACGGAGATCACCGTCGCGCTGGGCGACGTGCAGGTGCTGACGCCGGTGCAGCCGAGCAAGGTCATCGCGATGTGGAACAACTTCCGCGCGCTCGGCCAAAAGCTGGAACTGGCAATTCCGGCCGAGCCGCTGTATTTGATCAAGGCGCCCAACTCCTATCTCGGCCCCGGCGAGACGATTCAAAACCCCGCGAGCGGCGGCAAGGTCGTGTTCGAAGGCGAATTGGGCATTGTGATCGGCAAGACCTGCAAAGGCGTTCCCGAGGCGCAGGCGATGCGCCACGTGTTCGGCTACACCTGCGCAAACGATGTCACCGTGGCCGATATCCTGCACCGGGACCCGTCGTTCGTGCAATGGGTCCGTGCCAAGGGCTTTGATACCTTCTGTCCGTTCGGCCCGGTCGTCGCCAGCGGGCTCGATCCGGCCACGCTGGTGGTCCGGACGATCCTGAACGGCGGGGTCCGGCAGGTCTATCCCATCAGCGACATGCTGTTCTCCGTGGCGCAGCTGGTGAGCCTGATTTCCCAGGACATGACCCTGAACCCGGGCGACGTGATCTTGTGCGGCACGTCGATCGGCGTCGGGTCCATGAAGCCGGGCAGCACGATCGAAGTCGAGATCGCAGGGATCGGCACGCTCACGAACCGTTTTGAATAGTCCGCAGCGAGGAAGCAGTTATGAAAATTGCGGTGATCGGCGCCGGCGCGATCGGCGGTTACGTCGGTGTCAAGTTGGCGCTGGCGGGGGAAGATGTCACCTTCATCGTGCGGGGTGCGAATCTGGACGCGATTCGCCGAAACGGCATGAAACTGGTCATGGCGGATGGCACGGAGCACGTGGCGCGCAATGTACGTGCGACAAACGACTACGCCGAGGCGGGCCCGCAGGACATCGTGGTTCTTGCCATGAAGGCGCATCAGCTGGGCGCGGTCGCGAAGGACGTGCCCAAGCTGTTGGGCCCGCAGACCGCTGTGGTGACCATGCAGAACGGCATTCCCTACTGGTACTTTCACGGGCAAGGCGGAGCACTGGAGGGCGCGCGCATCCACAGTGTCGATCCCGATGGATCGATCGGCGAAAAAATCCCCCCCGATCGCGTGATCGGGTGTGTGGTGTACCCCGCATCGGAACTGATGGCGCCAGGGGTGGTGCGGCACGTGGAGGGGGATCGCTTTCCGGTCGGTGAACTCGACGGCTCCAGCAGCGCGCGCGTGACCCGGATCTCCGAGTGCTTCGCCCGTGCCGGATTCAAGTCGCCGGTGCTGGACGATGTCCGCGCCGAAATATGGCTCAAGCTGTGGGGCAATCTGACGTTCAACCCGATCAGCGCGCTGTCGCATTCCACGCTGGTCGACATATGCCAGTTTCCCCTCACGCGGGAACTGGCGGCGTCGATGATGTCGGAGGCCCAATCGGTGGCGCACAAACTCGGCATCACGTTCCGTGTCAGTCTGGAAAAACGCATTGCGGGCGCCGAAAAGGTCGGCAAGCACAAGACGTCCATGCTGCAAGACATCGAGGCGGGACGCGCCGCAGAGATCGACGCGCTGGTGGGCTCCGTGGTCGAGCTTGGGCGGCTGACCCACACGCCGACGCCGCATATCGATACGGTGTACGCGCTGGTCAAGCTGCTGGCCAGGACTATTGCCGAGGAGCGCGGCCACGTGCGGCTGGCCAGATCGGCCTGATCGTCTGCCGCCGGCGCCGTCGGGTCGCTCGCTTGCCAGCGCGGCTCAGCGCGCGTGCATGTAGGGCCCGCCGCGCTCGATCGCGCGCCGGTAGGCGGGCCGCGCCTGGAAGCGCTCGACCCAGGCCTGGATGTTCGGGAAGTTTTCGCGGTGGCCACGCGAGCCGGCCACTTCGCCGACAAAACTCATCTGGATGTCGGCTCCCGTGATGTCGCTGCCCACCAGCCACTGGCGCCCCTGCAGCGACTGGTTCACGTAGCCCAGGTGGTTCGCGATCTCGCTCTCGATGCGCGGGAACAGTGGCGCACCCGCATCACCGAGCCTGGACACATACAGCTTCAGCATGAGCGGCAGCATGGCGGAGCCCTCGGCGTAATGCAGCCATTGCTGGTATGCGTCGTACTCGTGCGTTGGCGGCGCCGGCTGCAGGCGCCCGCCGCCGTGGCGCCGGATCAGGTAATCGACAATCGCGCCGGACTCGATGATCGTGTGCCCGTCGTCGGTGATCACCGGGGACTTGCCCAGTGGATGCACGGCCGTGAGTTCGGGCGGCGCCAGCCGGGTCTGCGCGTTGCGCTGGTAGTGCCGGATCTCGTAGGGGAGTCCCAGTTCTTCCAGCAGCCAGAGTATGCGCTGCGAGCGCGAATCGTTGAGGTGGTGAACGACAATCATGGAGCGCTCCTGGAATGGGAAATGATGCGGACGGCACCGGTTCTCCGGCACGCAATGCAGCACGGATTATGAGCGCTGGCGCTGAATCCCGATGCGCGCCGCGGCGGCGCTGACGTCGGCGCGTGGTACCTTGAACGCTGCGCGCGCCGCCAGTGCCGCCTCGCGCGCATGGCAGCCCTCGAGATGGTCGTTCACCAGACCCATGGCCTGCATGAAGGCGTACATCGTGGTCGGGCCGACAAAGCTCCAGCCGCGCTTGCGCAGGTCCTTGGACAGTGCCTGCGACGCGGGCGAGGCGGGCATCGCCCGCACTGCCTCGTGCGTGAGGTGTTTGGGCCGTTCGGCGGGCGCAGGCTCGAAGCGCCAGACGTACGCCGCGAGCGAGCCGAATTCCGCGCGCAATTCCAGCGCGCGTTGCGCGTTGTTGATCGTGGAGCGGATCTTGCCCGCGTGGCGCACGATGCCGGCGTCGCCCAGCAGGCGCTGGACATCGGCCTCATCGAAAGCTGCCACCTGCTCAGCGTCGAACTCGGCGAAGGCACGCCGGAACGCCTCGCGCTTGTTCAGGATTGTGAGCCAGGACAGGCCGGCCTGGAAGCCTTCCAGGCACAGCTTCTCGAACAGCCGGCGCTCGTCGGCCACGGGCCAGCCCCATTCGTGGTCGTGGTAGTGCCGGTACAGCGGCGTGGCCTCGCACCAGGCGCAGCGCGCCGTGCCTGCGTCATCGGCAAAGAGACCTTGAATATCAGTCATATCGGTCTGTAGTCCATATGGGTTATGTACATATAGCTATGCATTTTGTAGTGAACAAGGTTGAGCCATGACGTCACCTTTCCGTGGCGTTGAGGAGGGCTCAAGTCGTTCTCTCCTTGGGCGTCTGGCCCGCGCCGAGGTCCCAATACAGGCCGGTCATGATGCACAGGCCCTCGCGCAACAGCGCGGGCGGCAGATGTTCGTTGGGCGCGTGCTGCGAGCAGCCGGGATACGAGTGCGGCACCCAGACCGTGCGCAGGCCCAGCACGTCGGTGAAGATGTCATTGGGCAGCGAGCCGCCCAGATTAGGCAGCACCGCAGGCTTCTTGCCGCTGGTCTGCGCGATCGAAGCCACAGCCCAGCGCACCCAGGCGTCATCGGGGTCGATGCGTGTGGCGCGAAACATGTCTTCGGGCGACGCGGCGATCTGCACCATGGGGAAGCCCTGGCGGTCCAGATGGCGGCGCAGCGCCGGCACGAAGTCGTCCGGATTCGGGCCCACCACGAAGCGCAGCTGGCAGCGCGCCCAGGCGCGCGGCGGGATCGCGTTGACCGGCATTTCGGGGTTGCCGGTTTTGTAGGCCAGTACTTCGAACGAGCACCAGCCGAACACGCGCTCGGCCGGCGACAGGCCGGGCTCACCCCACCCTGGCTCGATCGCCGGGCCGTCGGCGCCGCCATCGACCTCGCAGTCGGCCAGCGCGCGGCGCACCGACTCCGGCACTTGCGTGGGCACCCATTCGGGGATGCGGATCTGGCCGGTGGCCGAGACGATGCTGGCGATCGCATGCGCGAGCTGGATGCCGGGGTTGGAGATCAGCCCGCCCCAGTTGCCCGAATGGTGGCCGCTCTCGCGCGCGTTGATGCTCAGGTCGAAGTTCATGCCGCCGCGCGAACCCAGGAACACGGTGGGGCGCTCGGCGCGCAGGCGCGGCCCGTCGGAGGCCACGAACAGGTCGGCATCGAACAGGGCTTTGTGGGCCTCGCACAGTTCGCGCAGGCCGGGCGAGCCGGTTTCCTCGCCCATCTCGATCAGGTACTTCGCGTTGAAGCCCAGACGCCCGCGCGCATGCAGCACGTTGGCCAGCGCCTGCAGGTTGACCGAGTGCTGGCCCTTGTTGTCGGCGATGCCGCGGCCATACCAGCGGCCATCGGCCTCCGTCAGCGTCCAAGGCGACAGGCCCGGCGCCCATTCCGCTTCAAGTCCGCGAATCACATCGCCGTGGCCGTAGCCGAACACCGTGGGTAGGGCCGGGTCTTCGAGGCGCTGGGCAAACAGGAAAGGTGCGTGCGCCTTGGGGTGCGTCAACGTCTGGCAGGCGAAGCCCATGGCTTCGAATGCGGGACGCAGCTCCAACTCGAGGTAGTCGGCCAGCACGGCGCCGCGTGCCGGGTGCTGGCTCTCGGTCGGGATCGCGATGCGGCGTGCCAGCGTCTGGCGGAACGCGCCCGAGTCGAACTGCTGCTGGGCCTGTGCAATGGCTTGTGAACGTGTCATGATGGTTGTCCTGTGGGACCAAGGCGATTCTTGGGCAGACTGAAAATCCCATTTCCCATTGTGAGCCCAGACCGTGATGAAGATTCGGCCCTATCAACCGCAAGACGAGTCTGCCGTGATCGCGCTGTGGCAGGACTGCGGCTTGACGCGCCCCTGGAACGACCCGCGCAAGGACATCACGCGCAAGCTCACGACACAGCCCGAGCTGTTTCTGGTCGGCACGGTCGATGCGGTTCTGGTCGCGACGGCGATGGTCGGCTTCGACGGGCACCGGGGCTGGGTTTACTACCTGGCGGTGGCGCCGACCCACCGCCGACAATCGCATGGCAGGGCGCTGATGCAGGAGGCGGAACACCTGCTGATGGCGCGGGGTTGCCCCAAGCTCAATCTGTTGGTGCGTTCCTCCAATGCCGGCGTGATCGATTTCTACCGGCGCCTTGGCTACATGCAGGACGAGGTGGTCAGCCTGGGTCGACGCCTGATCCCGGACTGAGGGTCCTGCCTTGCCGCTGGCGTCGCTTTCAGGCCGGCGCCGCCGCCGTACGACCGCGTGCTGCCTCGAAGCCATAAAAGCCGAAGTCCATGTCGGGCTGCTCGCCGCTGATCAGCTCGGCCATCGCCTTGCCCGATCCCGCGCCATGCGTCCAGCCCAGCGTGCCATGGCCGGCATTCACCCACAGTCCGTCGATCGATGTCCTGCCGATGTAGGGGATGTTGGTGGGCGTCGCAGGGCGCAGGCCGGCCCAAAAATGCGGCGCGCCGCCCGCGCTTTCGCCGCGCGTGTCGCACACACCGGGCAGCACGGCCTCGACGCGCTCGGCCAGCATCTGGCAGCGCGCCCTGGCCAACTGCGTGTGCAGCGCCAGGTCGTAGCCGCCCAGCTCGATCGTGCCGGCCACGCGCAACTGGTCGCCGAGCCGGGTGAAGGCGCATTTGACTTCGTCGTCGATCGTGCTCACCTGGGGCGCGCGCTCGGGCCGCAGGATCCGGAAGGTGGCGCTGTAGCCCTTGCCGGGGTAGATCGGCAGGTCCACGCCCACGCCACGCAGCAGCGGCGCGGTGTAGGAGCCGCACGCAACAATCACTGCATCGACCTTCAAATCCAAGCTTTTTCGGTCTGTAGCCCTTGTCTCATCTGGATAAATCGCTATTGATTTTATAGCATTCCCGGATTTTTCAAGGCGCGGGGCCGTGTGCCCGTACAGGAACTGCGCGCCACGTGCCGCGCAATGCCGCGCCAGCGCCTGCGTGAAGACGCACGCATCGCCACTCTCGTCGCTGGCCGTATAGGTCGCGCCCACGATACGCGACGCGAACGGCTGGAACGCGGGCTCGATCTGCAGCAGCTCGGCCGTGCTCACCACGCGGCGCTGCACGCCCAGGCGGTGCATCAGCTCTGCCGCCGCGGCGGCGCCGTCGAGCGACTGCTGGTCGGTGAAGTAGTGCGCGATACCGCGCTCCTGCCGGTTGAATTCAATGCCGGTGGCCCGCACGATGTCTTTCAGGGCCGCATGGCTGTACAGGCCCAGCGCGAGGATTTGCCGCACGTTGCGCTCGAAGGCCGCGTCGTTGCACTGGCCCAGAAAGCGCAGGCCCCAGCGCCATTGCTGCCAGTCCAGTTGCGGGCGAAACAGCAGCGGGGCATCGCTCCTGAACATCCACTTGAGCAGCTTGAGCGGCGCCTCCCGATTCGCCCAGGGCTCGCAGTAGCTCACGGAAATCTGACCGGCGTTGGCAAAGCTGGTCTCCAGCGCCGCGTCGCTCTGGCGGTCTACCACGGTGACCTCGTGGCCGCGCTCGAGCAGATGCCACGCGGTGCTCACGCCGATGATGCCGGCGCCCAGTACGATAATCTTCATGCTGCCGAGTTTGCGGGAAGTTGCCCGATCATTCAAACGGGAATCATATGTTTGGTGAGTACATCATGCTCAACCCTGTGCCTGGGTCGGCGCACGGCGGACGGTTGCCGCGATGAGCACCTTCGATCCCGACGCGCTCGAATGCCTGGCCGCGATTGTGGAAGACGGCGGTTTCGAGCGCGCGGCCCAGCGCCTGTGCATCACGCAGTCGGCGGTGTCGCAGCGGCTGCGCTCGCTGGAGGCCCAGGTCGGCACCGTGCTGATCGTGCGCAGCCGCCCGCTGCGGCCGACCCCGGCCGGCCAGTTGCTGCTCAAGCACACGCGCCAGTTGCGCCTGCTGCGCGCGGACGTGGAGCGCGAACTGCAGGATCTGGCGCCGGGCAATGGCAGCGGTGCGCGCGAGGAGGAGCGCATCGCGATCGCCATCAATGCCGACAGCATCGCGAGCTGGGCGCTGCCCGCGCTGGATGCGCTGGCGCGCCAGGGCCTGCCGCTGGAGATCATCACCGACGATCAGGACTTCACGCAGGACTGGCTGCGCGAAGGCAAGGTACTGGGGTGCGTCACCACGCTCAAGGCGGCGCTGCGCGGCTGCCGCGTGGTGCCGCTGGGCGCCATGCACTATGTGGCGGTGGCGCAGCCCGCGTATGCCGCGGCCCAAGTGCCGCAGGGGCTTGGGCCGCACAATTTCGGCAAGCTGCCGTTCGTCGCCTTCAATCGCAAGGACGACATGCAGGCCGAGTTCGTGGCCAGGGCGTTCGGCCTCAAGCATGTCACCTTGACGCAATTGTTCGTGCCCAGCTCCGAAGGCCAGGTGCGCGCCGTGCGGGCCGGCTGGGGCGTGAGCGTATTGCCCGAGCTGCTGGTGCGCGCGCTGCTCGCGCAGGGCGAGCTGGTCGATGTCGCGCCCGGGCAAGTGCTGCCGATCCAGCTGTACTGGCATTGCTGGAACCTGGAGTCGCAGGTGCTCTCCGCGTTGAGCGCGGCATTGACAGCGGCCGCGGCGACCGCGCTGGCTTGAGAGTTACTGCGCCGCCGGCTCAGGACCCGTCGGCGCGCAGGGTTTCCATCAGGGCCTGGGCCTTGTCGGGGTCGAACATGCCTTCGGCCTTGGCCAGCACGTCGCCGTTGCGGTCCAGGATCAGCACCACCGCCTGGTCCGTGCCGGTCACGCCGGTGGCACGCACGAAGGCGTCCCGATTCGTGAACACCGGCAGCAGACCGGCCCGCTCCGACTCGCTGGGATAGCGCGAGCGCAGGTGGGTTTCCACCGCGCTGCGCCGCGCCGGATCGCCCGTGTCGTTGATCACCGCCATCCTGATCCAGGAGATGGACGGGTCCTGGCGCAGGCGCAGGCCGTCGATCCAGCTCTCCATCTCGGCGTCCTGGCTGTGCCGGAAACCGATCAGCGCCAGCGTGCGCCCGGCGGGCAGGCCCGCCGGCAGGTTGACCGCGGGCTGGTTGCGATCCAGCCGGTGGGAAACCAGCGCCGGCAAGCGCCCCATGAGGCTCGTTTCGCTGGGCGTGACGAAGGCCAGCACCATGGCGAGCAGCGTTGCCGCGCCCCACGCCAATGCATACACCCATGTCTTTTTCATGCCAGGCTCCGAATTCAGGCCAGTTTACGGCCCACTTTAGACAGCGAGCAAAATTCGTGCAAGCTGCCAGGCGGCCTCATTGTTTCATACCGCATGGTTATTTTTTAACTTTTTGGTTGTAAAGTAGTCTGGTGCTGTGTTTTTAGATGCAACGGGCTAAAATGGGCAGATGAGCACTCCCGTCGTCGCCCGCGTTTCGTTCAAGCAGCAAATGCTCCAGGCTCGCGAAGACGCCATCGTGCGGGCCGTGAACCGGCTGTTGGCCGAAAAGGGTTTCGACGCCATGACGGTCGACGAAGTCGCCGCCGAGGTGGGGATCGCGAAAGCGAGCCTTTACAAACATTTTCCCAGCAAGGAAGACCTGGCCGCCGCCGCGATGGTCCGCGTGATGCGCCGCGCGCAGGATTTTCTGCAGGCCCTGCCCGCCGGCGATGCACCGCTGGACAAAATCCGGGCCGTGGCGCGCTGGACCATGGAGCTGCAACTGGCCGGCGAAATGCCGTCTCTTCCGAGCCAGAATTCTTCGCTGCGCACCACGCTGATGTCCTGCAAACCGTACACGGACGGTCTGATGGAGGTGAGCGAGCAGCTCGGCGGCTGGATCGAGGCCGCCCAGGCTGGCGGCGCGCTCAACCCGGGCTTGCCGGCCATCGCCGTGCTCTACACGCTGTTCGCGCGGGCCTGCGATCCGGTACTGGAGTTTCTCAAGCTGGGCGGCCAGTACACCGACGCACAGATTCTCGATCTGGTGATGACCACATGTTTTGATGGGTTGATTGCTCGTTAGCCCATATCACGCATGGAAAGTTTGCTATCTGAATCATAATTTTCCATGATTCGTCCGCCACGCCGGCGCGCACCTTTTATACCGTCAGGCACAGCTGGCCGCGAAACGCCCCCTGCTCGTTCTTGCGCGCATAGCCGAGCGGATTGGCCACGACGCGGCAGCCGCCGCTGTGGTAGTCGCTCGGCGCATGGAGATGGCCGTGCAGCCACAGGTCCGCGCAGGGCAGCAGCTCATCCAGGGCGTTGCAAAAGCCGGCGGTGCCGGGGCTCGTGCCATAGCGCGGGTCGGCGCTGCGCAGGCTCGGCGCGAAATGCGTGACGACCACGGTTTTCCCCTCGAATGGGTGGGCCAGCGCCGAGCGCAGCCATTCCTTGCAACGCAGCGACTGCTCGCGCACGGCGGGCGCCAACATCGGCGTGCCACGGTAAGTGGTGCCGGTTTTGGATAGATAGAAATTTGCCGCCCGAAAGGCCTTTTCCCGCGCCTGGAGTTGCTGTCCCAGGCTTGCGCCGGCGAGCGGGACGAGCGCGTCGAAGTCGCTCCACAGCGTGGTGCCGACGAAGCGCACATCGCCCAGCGTCACAGCCTCGCGCTCCAGCCAGAGGATGCCCAGGCGCTCGCAGGTAGCGCGCAGGCGGGCGTGGGCCCGATCGAAATCCAGGCCATCGTATTCATGATTCCCGGGCGTGAACAGCACCGGCGTGGGCCAGCCGGCCCATTGAGGCAACGGGGAAAAGCGCGCGAGTCCGAAGTCGGCATCCGGCAGGAGGGAGCCGGTCTGGTACGAGCCGATGTCGCCGGCCAGCACCAGCACCTCGGCGCCAGGCGCCGGCTGCGGCTGGAATTGCGGATGCACTTCCAGGTGCAGATCGGACAGCAGCTGGACTCTCATGCGGCGGCCGGTTCGTCGAACACCTGGTGCGCCGCGCGCACCAGGGCCTCGCGCAGCCATTGGTGCGCGCTGCTGTGTTCGAGCCGGCTGTGCCACAGGGTCGCGACCTGCACGGCGGGCACGTCGAAGGGCAACTCGCGCTGCACCAATTCGTCGGTCGCCCCCGTGATATGCACAAAGTGGCGCGGCAATACGGTGAGCAAATTCGAGCGCGCAACCACCTCGCCGGCCGTGAAGAACTGGTTCACGGTCAGCACGACGCGGCGTTCGCGCCCCTGCGAGGCCAGCGCCTCATCGACAAACCCGAACGGGCGCCCGGAAAAACTCACGAGCAGGTGGCGAGCGGCGCAAAAGCGGTTCAGTGTCATGGGGCCGCTGGCCAGCGGGTGGCCCCGGCGCATCACGCACACATACTGGCCGGCATACAGCTGCTGATGCTCGAAGGCAACGGCCTTGCCCACCTGCGCGCGCGCAGTCAGGTCGGCGAGCACGGCGGGGAAATAGCCGACCGCGAGATCGGCCGATTCGTCGTCGAGCATCCGGCGCGGGTCGCGCGTGGTCAGCGGCAGGACCTGCACGGAAACGCCCGGAGCCTCGGTTTCGAGAATGTTGGCCAGGCCGGGAATCAATTCGGCGCCGGTGGCGTCGGCCATTGCCAACACGAAGGTGTTGTCGGCCTGCGCCGGCACGAACGTGCTCGGCACCAGCGACTCCTGCAACTGTCGCAGCGCCTCGCGCACCGCCGGCCACAGGGCCAGCGCGCGCGGTGTCGGCACCATGCCCTGGCCGCCGCGCCGCACCAGATCGTCGCCCAGCGTCTCGCGCAGACGCCGCAGCGCGTTGCTGACGGCGGGCTGCGTCAGCGCGAGGTTGCGCGCCGCCCGCGTCAGGCTGCGCTCGGCCATGACCTCGTCGAAGACGCGCAGCAGGTTCAGGTCAATGGTGCGGAAATTGGGGAGGTTCATACGGATCCGGGAAACGCGGTTGAATCACATTCGTGAATATATATCATCATAAATATCAATTTGAATAATATCAGTATTAACCCTAGTATTGAGGCATTCTCGACAGAAAAGGAAATGACCGTGATCAGCCATGTGCATGCAGACTCCCCGGCGCCGTCGGATCGTGCGGTTTTGTTGCGCACACTGGTGGGGCGCCTGACGGACGCCTGGTCCCGGCGCGTGGCGCGTGCGTACGCAGACGCCCGCCTGGTTGACGTCACCCCTGATGATTCACGGATGTGGGGTGAACTCCAGGCCGTGGCGTCGCACCAGCGCGCGTAAGTGCGGGCTGGAAGCGGCACGTCGCGGCCAGTCATCAGTCCGCCAGTCGCTCCGGAAGGTGCAGGCACCGTCGGCAGGAGAGCCGCCCAAAGGGCGGCTTTTTGCTTTCTGGATGGCGCGTCGCCGGCCCGACCAAGGGAGGTTCTTCGTATCAATTAGAAGATCAATTTTGTGAATAACATAGATCATCAATCTAAAGTTGAATAGACATAGTATTAACCCTAATATCGAGGTAGAAGCTTTCAAGAAGGGAATACATCATGACCAGTCTCGTTCAACCAGCCTATCAGGGGCATTTTGGCAACGCCCGCGCCGAGCCCGCCGCGCCGGTGCGGCCCGCCCGCAAGGGTCTGGACAGCACCAGGGGGCTGGCGGCCATGCTGCTGGCCGCCGTGGTGGCTGCGTTGCTGGTGGCCGCCAACCAGATGGTGGACAACTGGTCCGAGGGCAATCTGCTGGCGGCCTGGGTCGTTCTGTGGGCCGTGGGCTTTGCTGCCCTGGGACTTTGCGCGGGGACGGCACGCAAGCTGGCGTTGCGCCTTGTGAGCGCGCTCGACGTCTGGTCGCGGCGGGTGGCCCAAAAGCGGGCCGATGCCCGTTATCTGGCGGCGGCGATGGAAGACCCGCGCGTCATGGCCGATCTGCAGCGTGCGCTGGACGAGGGCGACGAGGCACTGGCGGCGCCCGCGCGTGCAGCCATGGCCCGTTACCGGCGCTGGTATTCGCACTATCTGAACGACGGGGCTGCGGGGAACAGCGCTGCGCCAGCGAGCACTCCGGACGGCTGGCTGTCTCACTATGCGCCGGCCTTCAATCTGCCTGAGCGCTTGCGTGCCGTGGAGGCGAGCAACGACGAACAGCAGGCGCAGGACGATGAAGCTTCGGAGCGCGCCATATCCAGACGCTACTCGGGCTGGCTCTCGCACTACATGAAGGCGCAGCGCGTGGAAGAATATCCAAGCCAGCCGCGCGCTGGCGGCGTCTGGCTGCAGCAATTCTGATCGGCTTGGCTGGCAGGCGAAAAAAAGCCGCCCTCGGGCGGCTTTTTTTGTGGGCCGCAGCGTGCAGTTCAGGCCACGAGACGCCGCTCGATCGCCGCCTTCGTCTCCTGCAGTTCCCTGGGCAGGTGATGCCGCAGCCGTTCGAACAGCTCGGTGTGCAGCGCCAGCTCCTGCGTCCAGGCTGCCTTGTCGATGCTGGTCACGGTCTTGAATTGCTCGGCGCTGAAGTCCAATCCGGTCCAGTTCAGATCCTCGAAGGCCGGGCTCACGCCGAACATGTGCTCGTGCCCCTGGCCGCTGCCCTCGACGCGGTCAATCATCCACTTGAGCACGCGCATGTTCTCGCCGTAGCCGGGCCAGACGAACTTGCCCTGCGCATCCTTGCGGAACCAGTTGGTGGTGTAGATCTTCGGGATCCTGGCGCCGGATTTGGCGAGCTTTTCCCCCATGTGGAGCCAGTGCTGGAAGTAGTCGGCCATGTTGTAGCCGGTGAACGGCAGCATCGCGAACGGATCGCGCCTGACGGCGCCGTTGCCGCCCGCCATGGCGGCGGTGGTTTCACTGCCCATGGTCGCGGCCATGTAAACGCCCTCGACCCAGTTGCGCGCCTCGGTCACCAGCGGCACCGTGGTGGAGCGCCGCCCGCCGAAGATGAAGGCATCGATCACCACGCCTTTCGGGTCGTCCCAGGCCGGGTCGAGCGCCGGGTTATGGGTCGCTGCCACGGTGAAGCGCGCGTTCGGGTGCGCGGCCGCGCGCGGCTTGCCGTCCACGGCGTTTTCCTGCGCGATCGCGGGGGTCCAGTCGCGGCCCTGCCAGTCGATCAGGTGCGCGGGCAGGCTGCCGCCGTCTTTTTCCATGCCTTCCCACCAGACGTCGCCGTCGTCGGTCAGCGCCACATTGGTGAAGATCACGTCGCGGCCCAGGCTGGCCATGCAGTTCGGGTTCGTGTGGAAGTTGGTGCCCGGTGCCACGCCGAAGTAGCCGGCCTCGGGGTTGATCGCGCGCAGCGTGCCGTCCGGCTGCGGCTTGATCCAGGCGATGTCGTCGCCGATCGTGGTGACCTTCCAGCCCTCGAAGCCCTTGGGCGGCACCAGCATCGAGAAGTTGGTCTTGCCGCAGGCGCTCGGGAAGGCGGCGGCCACGTGGTATTTTTTGCCGTCGGGTTTGGTCACGCCCAGCACCAGCATGTGTTCGGCCAGCCAGCCTTGGTCACGGCCCATGTTGGACGCAATGCGCAGCGCGAAGCACTTCTTGCCGAGCAGGGCGTTGCCGCCGTAGCCCGAGCCGTAGCTCCAGATTTCGCGCGTCTCCGGGTAGTGCACGATGTACTTCGTTTTATTGCAAGGCCACTTCACATCCTGCTGGCCGGCTTCCAGCGGCGCACCCACGGTGTGCATGCAGGGTACGAACTCGCCGTTCACGCCCAGCACGTCGTACACGGCGCGGCCCATGCGCGTCATGATTTTCATGTTGACTGCCACGTAAGGGCTGTCGGATAGTTCAATGCCGATGTGCGCAATCGGCGAGCCCAACGGCCCCATCGAGAACGGCACCACGTACATCGTGCGCCCGCGCATGCAGCCGTCGAACAGGGGCTGCAAGGTGGCGCGCATCTCGGCCGGGGCCATCCAGTTGTTCGTCGGTCCGGCGTTTTCTTCCTTCTCGCAGCAGATGAAGGTGCGGCCCTCCACGCGCGCCACATCGGTCGGGTCGCTGCAGGCCAGGTAGCTGTTCGGGCGTTTCGCCTCATTCAGTTTCGTGAAGGTGCCCGCCGCCACCAGTTGATCGCACAGGCGCTGGTATTCGTCGTCGCTGCCGTCGCACCAATGAATCCGTGCAGGCTTGCACAGGGCCGCCATGTCGGCCACCCAGGCGATCAGTTTGGCGTTCTTGACATGGCTCGGGGCGTTGAGGTTCAGGCCCTGCATGGCGGGTGAGTTCATCGGTTTGCTTCCTTATGTTGAAAATCGTCTTTTCAAAAGCCGGGCGCCTTTGAAAAAACGGCTTGTGCATCCATGGAGCGGCTGGAGGGGCGGGGAGGACGTGTGCAAAAAAACCTGCCGGGGGCAGCGGCGCCGGGAAATCGATTTTAGGGACCGCGCGCAGGGTTACCATGCCGTTACGGGTGAAATCTATGCAAAACCGGCATCAGGATATGCAAAAATATCCTGACCGTGAGGCAAGCCGGGTGCTTTCCGGAAACCCGTGCGCACGGCGCCGCACGGCCAGCCGCCCCGGCTCTGTGGTCAGGACGATGCGGTTGTGATCTGGCGGGGAATGCGCCGCGTGGGGCGCGGGAATATCAAATCAGGAGCGGCCGAGCAAGAGCTGGCGCGGGGATCACCCCATTCAGGCCATGCTGACGGCGATGAAGGCGAGCAGGAACATCAAGACGCCCCCGACGATCGGCAGCACGAACGGAATCAGCGGAACGATGTCTTCGATCGGATCGTGTTCGGGCGCGGTGGTGTCGTGGCTGGCGGGCGTGCTGGAGTTGGACATGGTGCTCTCGGCTCTCGTGGGTGGTGCCATTTTACCTTGACGCGCGCGCCACGGCGCAAGCCACCCGCCGCGGTCATTTCTGTTCCTGCGCCGACAGCCCTGCGGCGTGCAGCGCGGCCAGCACGTCGGCAATGTGCTCGCGCCCGCGCGTTTGCAGCACCAGTTCGATCTCGACGCTTTGCGCCGACAGCGTCGTGAAGGCGCGCTGGTGGTGCACTTCCTCGATATTCGCGCCGGCGTTCGCGACCACGCTGGTAATGCTCGCCAGCACCCCCGGGATGTCGCGCGCGCTCACGCGGATGCGCGCCAGCCGCCCGGCCCGCGCCATGCCGCGCTCGATGATCGCGGCCAGCAGCAGCGGATCGATATTGCCGCCGCACAGCACCAGGCCCACGCGCCGGTCGCGAAAGCGCTCGGGATGCTTGATCAGCGCGGCCAGGCCGACGGCGCCGGCGCCTTCCACCACGGTCTTCTCGATCTCCAGCAGCATCAGCACGGCCTGCTCGATGTCGCCCTCGTCCACCAGCAGCAGATCGTCCACGCGCTGCGCAATGATGGCCTGGGTGACGCGCCCCGGCGCACCGACCGCGATGCCCTCGGCGATCGTGCTGTTGCCCTGCGGGTAGTGGCTGCCCTTGATGGCATTCACCATGGCCGGAAAGCGCGCCGTCTGGACGCCGAAGACCTCGATGCCGGGCTTCATCGCCTTCGCGGCGGTGGCCATGCCCGCGATCAGTCCGCCGCCCCCGACCGCCACGATCAGCGCGTCGAGATCGGGGACCGCCTGCAGCATCTCCAGCCCCACCGTGCCCTGTCCCGCCACGATGGCTTCATCGTCGTACGGGTGCACGAAGGTCAGGCCCTGCTCGCGCGACAGTGCCAGCGCGTGCGTGCTGGCCTCTTCCAGCGTGTCGCCGTGCAGCACCACCTCGGCGCCAAAGCCGCGCGTGCGCGCCACCTTGACCCCGGGCGTGAAGCGCGGCATCACGATCACGGCGCGCAGGCCCAGGCGCTGCGCGTGGTAGGCGACGCCCTGCGCGTGGTTGCCGGCGCTCATGGCGACCACGCCGTGTTCGCGCTCCTGCTGGGACAGCTGCGCGAGCTTGTTGCAGGCGCCGCGCTCCTTGAAAGAGGACGTGAACTGCAGGTTCTCGAACTTCAGGAATACCTGCGCGCCGGAAATCTGCGACAGTGTCCTGGATTCCACGCAGGGGGTCTGCAGCACCTGACCTTGCAGGCGTGCGGCGGCCTGGCGAATGTCATTGAGTTCAATCATTTCCGCAGTCTCGGGTAAAGGTACATCATCATGCCAATGTTTTCGGCGGGAGTGTCTTCCAAAGCCTGCCAGACTGCGTTATCGTGAGACAACGCATGTTGTTTCTGGAGGCCTTCCATGACCAAGCGTTCGGTTGATTTGAAGGATTCGATGCTCATTCCGTCCCCGGGCCTCAAAGACGCGCCCGTGCTGGATCTCATGTGCTCGCACTTCGTCCTGACACTGGCCGCCCGGCAGGGACCCAAGTTCAACGTGCGGCGCGACCTGAACGGCCTGCTGTCGCTGTCGGGGCGGCATCTGGTGTGGCCGGTGCATGTGTTCAAGCGGCTGCGCGAGTTTCTGGGCCGGCGCTGCAAGGACAACGAGTTCTGGCGCGGCCACGAGGCGCTGGGCCATGTGGAGTTCCTGGAGCGGCACGCCGTCTGGCGCGGCCCGTACGAAGAGGGCACGCTGTTCTTCTACCTCGACGAATACGCGAAGGACCAGCCGAAAGACCTGCTCTCGGTGCTGGCCGTGACCGGCGACTGGCTCACGCATGTGCTCAAGAAACAAAGCACGCTGGTCGAGAAGAACATCGACGCGCTCTCCAACCTGCTGCAACTGAACCGGGCCGAGCGCGCTCTCTTGCTGTACGGCACGCTCGCGCGCTACCAGCGCGACCTGCGCAGCCTGCTGGTCGAGTTCAAGGTGAACAACGCGCCCGAGGCGTATGCGGCGATTGCCGACATCGCCGGCGTGAACGCCTCCGAGGTCGGCGAGGCGCTGCGCGCGGGCTCGCGTCTCGAGCGCATCGGCCTGGTGGAGAACCTGATCTCGGAGCACAACATCACCGACCTGGCCGACCTGATGAAGGTCAGCGAAAAGCTGCCGCCCGTGCTGATGCGCGAGTACCGCGACCAGAACGAGTTGATGGCCGTGTTTACCCGGCCCGCCGCGAAATCCCTGCTCACCCTGAACGACTTCTCGTTCGCGCAGGACGATGCCCGGGTGCTGTGCGCGCTGCTGCGCAACGCGGTCGAGCGCAAGGAGCCCGGCGTCAACGTGCTCCTGTACGGGCCGCCCGGCACCGGCAAGACCGAACTGGCCAAGGTGGTGGCGCAGGCGGCCGGCCTCGATCTGTTCGAGGTCGAGTACGCGGACCGCGACGGCAATTCCCTCTCGGGGCGCGACCGCTACCGCTCGCTGCAGATCGCCCAGGTATTCCTGAAGGGCAGCCAGCAGGTGGCGTTGCTGTTCGACGAGGTGGAAGACGTGTTCCCCTCCGTCAGCGCGGACGCCGCCAGCCTGCTGGCGCGGCAGGAACAGCAGGCGATGGTGGCGCCCGTGGGCCACAGCGTGAATGGCAAGGCCTGGGTGAACCAGATCCTCGAATCCAACGCCGTGCCCACCATCTGGGTGACGAACCGCATCGAGCAGATCGACCCGGCGTTCCGGCGCCGCTTTGCCTATCATCTGGAACTCACCTCGCCGCCGCCGGGAGCGCGCGAACAACTGGTGCGCAAGACGCTGGACGGCGTGCAGGTGAGCGACGCGTTCGTCGCCAAGCTGACCGAGCGCAAGGGCCTGACGCCCGCGCAGATCCGCACGGCGGTGCGCTTTGCCGGACTCGCGAGCAGCGAATCGCAGGGGCTCGAACCCCTGATCGAGCGCCAGCTGCGCAATGCCGACGCCGCGCTCGGCAACAAGCCGGAGGCGGCGCCGGGGCGCGGCGCTGTCACCACCTACGACCTGGCCATGCTGAACATCGAATCGCGCTTCGAAGTAGCGCGCATCGTGCAGGCGCTGCGCGCGCGCGGCCACGGCACGCTGTGCTTTTATGGCGCGCCCGGTACCGGCAAGACCGCGCTGGGCGAGCACATCGCGAAGGCGCTGGACAAGCCGCTGATCATCAAGCAGGCGAGCGACCTGATGAGCAAGTACGTGGGCGAGACCGAGCAGAACATGGCGGCAATGTTCAAGGAGGCCGAGGCCGAACGCGCCGTGCTGCTGCTCGACGAGGTGGACAGCTTCCTGCAGGACCGGCGCGGCGCCCAGCGCACCTACGAGGTGACCGAGGTGAACCAGATGCTGCAGGGCATGGAGCTGTACCGCGGCATCTTCATCTGCACCACGAATCTGCTGGATCGCATCGACCAGGCGGCGCTGCGCCGCTTCACCTTCAAGATCAGGTTCAATCCGCTGACCCGGGCGCAGCGCGAAACCATGTTCATCGTCGAGGCGCTGGCCGGCGATGCCTCGCTCTTGACTGCCGCGCTGCGCGCGCGCCTGGCGGCGCTGGAACAGTTGTGCCCGGGTGATTTCGCGGCCGTGAAGCGCCAGACCGACATTCTCGCGGCCGAGTTCGGCGCCGAAGAATTCATGGAGCAACTGGAGGCCGAGCACCGCATCAAGCCCGAGGTGCGCGACGCGCGCGGCATCGGGTTCCTGCAGTAGCCGCGGCGGGTCACTGCATGGCCCGCAGCACGTCGCGGCCGTATTTCTCCAGCTTCGCCGTGCCGATGCCGGCAATTCCCTGCAGGTCGCCGAGCGTGGCCGGCGCGCGCTCGGCGATTGTCGCCAGCGTCGCGTCGTGGAAAATCACATAGGCCGGCAGGTTGTGCGCCTTCGCCACCTCGGCGCGCCAGCTTTTCAGCGCGGCAAAGCGGGCCTGCGCTTGCGCGTCCAGCGCGGCAGCGGCCGGCGCCACGGCCGCGTTGGCGTCGCCGCGCCGGCGCCGGCTGCGCGCGCCCGAGGCCAGCGATTCGCGCAGCCGCACCGGCACGTCGCCGCGCAGCACGGCGCGCGAGCCCTCCGTCAGTTGCAGCGTGTTGAACCTGTGCGCGTCCACCGCGACCGCGCCGGTCGCGATCAGCTGGCGCAGCACGCCGCGCAGTTGCGCTTCGCTGTAGGGAGCGCCAAGGCCGAAGGTGCTGAGGCGCTCGTGCCCGAACTGCTGCATCTTGTCGCTCGCCTTGCCGCGCAGGATGTCGATGATGTGTCCCGCGCCGAAACCCAGGCCGCTTTGCTGCTGCACGCGGTACACGGTGGAGAGCAGTTTGCGCGCGGCGTCGGTGCCATCCCACACCGCGGGCGGGTGCATGCAGTTGTCGCAGCGGCCGCACCAGGGCGCGTCGCCCTGAAATCCGTAGCCACCCGGGTTTGTTGCATCATTTCGGCCTTCAGCCCTTATGGGTTCTTCGATTTCAGCTATTAAATCAGTAGTATTTGCGGCGGCTGCAGGCGGCCAGGTTTCGCCGAAATAGGCGAGCAACCGCGCGCGCCGGCAGTCAGTCGCCTCGGCCAGCGCGAGCAGCGCGTCGAGTTTGCCGCGCATCACCTGCTTGAAGTCTTCATCGGCCGGGCTTTCGTCGATCATGCGGCGCTGGTTCACCACGTCCTGCAGGCCGTATGCCATCCACGCGTCGGCGGCGGCGCCGTCGCGGCCGGCCCGGCCGGTCTCCTGGTAGTAGCCCTCGATGTTTTTCGGCATGTCCAGGTGCGCGACGAAGCGCACGTCGGGCTTGTCGATGCCCATGCCGAATGCGATGGTCGCGACCATCACCAGGCCGTCCTCGCGCAGAAAGCGGTCCTGGTGGCGCTGGCGCGTCGCTGCGTCCAGCCCGGCGTGGTACGCCAGCGCGGCGACGCCGGCCGCGGACAGCGCCTCGGCCACCTCCTCCACGCGCCGGCGCGACTGGCAGTAGACGATGCCGGCCTCGCTGGCGTGTTCGCGCCGGATAAACGCCAGCAGCTGCGCCAGCGGCTCGCGTTTTTCGACCACCTGGTAGCGAATGTTCGGCCGGTCGAAGCTGCTCACGAACCGGCGCGCGTCCTGCAGCTTGAGGCGCTCCACGATGTCGGCGCGCGTCGTGGCGTCGGCGGTGGCCGTGAGCGCAATGCGCGGCACATCCGGGTAGCGCTCGTGCAGCACCGCAAGCTGGCGGTATTCAGGCCGGAAGTCGTGGCCCCACTGGCTCACGCAATGGGCCTCGTCGATCGCGAACAGCGACAGCTTGCCGCGCGCGTGCAGCGCATCGAGCTGGGCCAGGAAGCGCGGCGTGGTCACGCGCTCGGGCGCGGCGTACAGCAGCGTGAGCGCGCCGTCCGCCAGGCGCCGCTCGACCTGCGCCGCCTCGGCCGCGTCCAGTGTCGAATTCAGGAACGCTGCCTCCACGCCGGCCTCGCGCAGCGCGCCGACCTGGTCATGCATCAGCGCGATCAGCGGCGAGACCACGAGTGCGGTGCCGTGGCCCTGCTGCTGGCGCGCAATCGCCGGAATCTGGTAGCAAAGGCTCTTGCCGCCGCCCGTGGGCATCAGCACCAGCGCGTCGCCGCCGGCCGCCACGTGGTGGACGATCGTGGCTTGCGGGCCGCGGAACGCCTCGTAGCCAAATACCTCGCGCAGGATCGCGCTGTGGGGGGAAGTCATGCCCTCCATTGTCCGGTGATAACCGTACCCCGGGCCCGGACGGGCCACACTTTCTACAATGGGCCCCCATGAAGCCCCTCGAATACACACGCGCCCAAGCCCTGCCGGCCCTGCTGGCCCAACGCATCGTCATCCTGGACGGCGCGATGGGCACCATGATCCAGCGCTTCAGGCTGAGCGAGGAGCAGTACCGCGGCGCGGGCTATACCGGCCCCGGCAGTGTCGGCGACCGGTTCAAGGACTTCCACAAACATGTGAAGGGCAACAACGAACTGCTGAGCCTGACACGACCGGACGTGATCGAAAGCATTCACGAGCGCTACCTCGCGGCCGGGGCGGACCTGATCGAGACCAACACCTTCGGCGCCACCGCGATCGCCCAGGCCGATTACGACATGGCCGGTCTGGCGCGCGAGATGAACCTGCAGTCGGCAAAATTAGCGCGCGCTGCCTGCGACAAATTCTCCACGCCGGATCGGCCGCGCTATGTGGTGGGCGCCCTTGGCCCGACGCCCAAGACGGCCAGCATCAGCCCCGATGTGAACGACCCCGGCGCGCGCAACGTCACGTTCGAGGCGCTGCGCGCCGCCTACCACGAACAGGTCGAGGCGCTGGTGGAAGGCGGGGCGGACGTGCTGATGGTCGAGACCATCTTCGACACCCTGAACGCCAAGGCCGCGCTGTTTGCCATCGATGAATTCTTCGAGGAGTCCGGCGAGCGGCTGCCGCTCATCATCAGCGGTACCGTGACCGATGCCTCGGGGCGCATCCTGTCGGGCCAGACCGTCACCGCGTTCTGGCACAGCGTGCGCCATGCGCGCCCGCTCGCGATCGGCCTGAACTGCGCGCTGGGCGCGGCGCTGATGCGCCCGTACATCCAGGAGCTGCACCGCGTGGCGGGCGACACCTTCATCAGCTGCTACCCGAACGCGGGCCTGCCCAATCCCATGAGCGACACCGGCTTCGACGAGACGCCCGAGGTCACCGCGCGCCTGCTGCACGAGTTCGCCGCCGAGGGCCTGGTGAACATCGTGGGCGGCTGCTGCGGCACCACGCCCGAGCACATCGTCGCGATCCGCGAGGCGGTCACGCCGCTGGCCGCGCGTGCGCTCTCGCGCGAAGTGTTCTACCAGGAAGCGGCCTGAACGGCCGCGCCGCCGCCCGCCACGAACGCCGCAATCCGCCGTGCAGGGCCCCAAGCGCAAGCTGGTGTACGTGACGCTCTACGAGCTGATCGCAGTCGTCTGCTCGACGGGGGCACTGGCTGCCCTGTCGGGCCGCAACGTGGGCGCCTCGGGGCTGCTGTCGGTGGCGGCGTCCTGCATTGCCGTGGTCTGGAACCTGATCTTCAACACCCTGTTCGAAGCCTGGGAGGCGCGCCAGCGCGTGCGCGGGCGCAGCGTGGCCCGGCGCGTGGCGCATGCGATCGGTTTCGAGGGCGGCCTCGTCGCGGCCCTGGTGCCGCTGATCGCGTGGTGGTACGACATCAGCCTGCTGGCCGCGCTGGGGCTGGACCTGGCGCTGGTGGTGTTCTTCCTGGTCTACACCTTCGTTTTCAACTGGCTCTTCGACCGGGTATTTGGCCTGCCGGCGTCGGCGCAGGGCGATCCGGTGCGCGGCGTCTGAGGGCCCGAGCGGCCGATCCGGTGGTTGTCCGTGGGGAATGGTCAACCGGGCAGGCGTCAGGCCGCCACGACGATGGCCAGAACGACGCCCACCACAATGGTCACGATTCCGCCAAAGAAATACCGGACCGTGACCCTGTAGCGTGCCGCCTCGTCATCGCGCAGGTCGAGCGCCCGGAACAGGGCGACGAGCTGCACGGCAATTCCCGCCGCGAGGATGCAGGTGGACAGGATGCCTTTCCAGTTCCATTCGCCAGGATTCTCCAGGCTCCAGAAACGCATGAACGACAGCGAAAACCCAAGAAAGACGGTGATTGCCGTGACCAGACCCTGCCGATAACCCTGGGGCAAGGCGGGCTTCGCCGTTTCATTCGGTTTGATTGAATCCATGCAGGGTCCCCGTACCGGGCACGTGGTGCCGAAGCGCAGGCGCGCCAGTCCGGCCATTGCACCGCCCGTCACAACACCGTCGGCCGGTTGATCTCCTGCTGCATCGCTTGGGTCAGCTGGGTGTACATCTTGAGCTTGTCGGTGCTCTCGCGCAGGCGCACGGCAATGCGCAGCGAGATCGCCATCATCAGCTTGGCGGCGGTGCGCGGGTCGTCGTCCAGCAGCTTGCCCAGGGCCTCGCGCGTCAGAATCGCGCCGCGCACGTCGGTGGTGGCGGTGCACGAGGCGGAGCGCGGCTCGCCGTCGAGCAGCCCCATCTCGCCGATCAGGCGCCCCGGGCCCAGCACGGTGAGGGTGATCGGCTCGGAGCGGCTCACCACGATGGTCTCGACCGTGACCTCCCCGTCCAGAATCAGCAGCATGAAATCCGTCTTGTCGGCATCGCCCTCGCGGATGAAGGTGGTGCCCTGCGGGATCCGGTGCGGGCGCATGTAGCTCACGACGATGCGGGCATCGTCCTGGCTGAGCTGCATCAGCGCGGCCGGGCCGATCAGCATCGCGGCGGCCTTGTCCGCGCTGGTCGAGCCGGCCATCTCGCGCAGCCGTGTCGCGGGTGATACGGGGTGGCTGGAGCCTGCCGGGTGTCTGCCAAAAAGCGTCTTGAGCATGGGTAAATCCACGAGATCAGGGTTCTGTGCGCCGGAACCGATAAAATCATGTTACCTCAAGGAGCGTTGCAGCAGCCGGCTTTTTTGCCCGGTTCGCCAGGCTTGAGCAGATCCCGCCGATCAACGACGTTCACCGGTATTTCGGGCCGGCCCCGCATCCACAAGGGGCCGGCGCAGACACAAGGTGAACCATGTCAGATGCAGCCATTTTCCCCATGAAACTCTCGGGCCTGGAGCCCGTGACCCTCGACGCCGCCTCGTTGTTCGTGAACGTGGGCGAGCGCACCAACGTGACCGGCTCCAAGGCCTTTGCGCGCATGATCCTGAAGGGCGAGTTCGAGCAGGCGCTGGCGGTGGCGCGCCAGCAGGTGGAAAACGGCGCCCAGGTAATCGACATCAATATGGACGAGGCCATGCTCGACAGCAAGGCGGCCATGGTGCGCTTCCTGAACCTGATCGCGAGCGAGCCCGATATCGCGCGCGTGCCGATCATGATCGACTCGTCCAAGTGGGAGGTGATCGAGGCCGGGCTGCGCTGCATCCAGGGCAAGGGCATCGTGAATTCGATTTCAATGAAGGAGGGCGTGGAGCCCTTCAAGCAACAGGCCAAGCTGCTGCGCCGCTATGGCGCGGCCGCCGTGGTAATGGCGTTCGACGAGCAGGGCCAGGCCGACACCTACCGGCGCAAGATCGAGATCTGCGAGCGCGCCTATCGCGTGCTGGTGGACGAGGTGGACTTTCCGCCCGAGGACATCATCTTCGACCCGAACATCTTCGCGATCGCCACCGGTATCGAGGAGCACAACAACTACGCCGTGGACTTCATCGAGGCCACGCGCTGGATCAAGCAGCACCTGCCCGGCGCCAAGGTCTCGGGCGGCGTCTCCAACGTGAGCTTCTCGTTCCGCGGGAATGACCCGGTGCGCGAGGCGATCAATACCGTGTTTCTGTACCACGCGATCAAGGCGGGCATGGACATGGGCATCGTGAACCCCGCGATGATGGGCGTGTACGACGACCTGGAGCCCGAGTTGCGCGAGCGCGTCGAGGACGTGGTGCTGAACCGCCGCCCGGACGCCGGCGAGCGGCTCGTCGAGATTGCCGAGAGCGCCAAGGGCGCGGAGAAGGACGACGGCAAGAAGCTCGAGTGGCGCGGCACGCTGGAACACCCCGCCACCGTGGGGCAGCGGCTCTCGCATGCGCTGGTGCACGGCATCACCGACTTCATCACCGAGGACACCGAAGAGGCGTATCAGGGCATCCTCGCCAAGGGCGGGCGCCCGCTGCACGTGATCGAAGGCCCGCTCATGGACGGCATGAACATCGTCGGCGACCTGTTCGGCCAGGGCAAGATGTTTTTGCCCCAGGTGGTCAAGTCGGCGCGCGTGATGAAGCTGGCCGTGGCGCACCTGATCCCCTATATCGAGGAAGAAAAGCGCCAGGACGAGGCCGCGGGGCGCGACGTGCGCACCAAGGGCAAGATCGTGATCGCGACCGTGAAGGGCGATGTGCACGACATCGGCAAGAACATCGTGACCGTGGTGCTTCAGTGCAACAACTTCGAGGTCATCAACATGGGCGTGATGGTGCCCTGCCACGAGATTTTGGCGCGCGCCAAGGTCGAGGGTGCCGACATCGTGGGCCTGTCCGGCCTCATCACCCCCAGCCTCGAAGAGATGCAGTACGTGGCCGGCGAGATGCAGAAGGACGAGCACTTCCGCCTCAAGAAGATTCCGCTGATGATCGGCGGCGCCACCACCAGCCGCGTGCACACGGCGGTGAAGATTTCGCCGCACTACGAAGGCCCGGTGGTGTACGTGCCCGATGCCTCGCGCAGCGTGGGCGCCGCGCAGAGCCTGCTGTCCGATCAGGCCGCCGAGTACGTGGCCGGGATCAATGCCGACTACGAGCGTGTGCGCCGCCAGCACGCCAACAAGAAGCAGGTTCCGATGTGGGACCTGGCGCGCGCGCGCGCCAACAAGACGCCGATAGATTGGGCGGCCTACACGCCGGTGGCGCCGAAGTTCATCGGACGGCGCGTCTTCAAGAACTTCGACCTGACCGAAATGACCCGCTACATCGACTGGGGCCCGCTGTTCCAGACCTGGGACCTGGCGGGGCATTTCCCGGAAATCCTCAAGGACGAGGTGGTGGGCACCGAGGCGGTGCGCGTGTATGCCGACGCCAAACGCATGCTGCAGCGCCTGATCGAAGGGCGCTGGCTGACAGCCGCCGCGGTGCTGGCGCTGTACCCGGCGAACAGCGTGAACGATGATGACATCGAGTTTTATACCGACGAGAGCCGCACCGAGGTCGCGCTGACCTGGTATGGCCTGCGCCAGCAGACCGAGAAGCAGGTGGTGGACGGCGTGCTGCGCCCGAGCCGCTGCCTGGCCGATTTTGTTGCGCCCAAATCCAGCGGTATCGCCGACTACGCGGGGCTGTTCGCGGTGACCGCGGGGCTGGGCATCGAGAAGAAGGAGAAGGCCTTTATCGACGACCTGGACGACTACTCGGCCATCATGCTCAAGTCGCTGGCCGACCGGCTCGCCGAGGCGCTGGCCGAGTGCATGCA
>SCRU01000040.1 GCA_004323695.1 Burkholderiaceae bacterium | reverse complement strand
GCAGCAGGTCACCGTGGTGACGCTGGATCGCGCGGATGTGCGCAACGCGGTCGATGCACCGACGGCGCGCGCGCTGTACGACGCCTTCATGGCGTTCGACGCGGATGCGAGTGCCCGCGTGGCGGTGTTTCATGGCGCGAACGGCCACTTCTGCGCCGGCTGGGATCTGCAGGCGGGGGCGCAAATGCTGCGCGAACCCTCGGCGGCTGAATCCGGGCTGCTCTCCGAGCTGGAATTCTCTCCTGGCGACATGGCGCCCCAAGGGCCCATGGGGCCGACCCGCCTGCTGCTCTCCAAACCGGTGATCGCCGCCGTCAGCGGCGCGGCCGTGGCAGGCGGCATGGAGCTGGCGCTGTGGTGCGACCTGCGCGTGATGGAAGAAGACGCCTACTTCGGCGTGTACTGCCGCCGCTTCGGCGTGCCGCTGATCGACGGTGGCACCGTGCGCCTGCCTCGCCTCGTCGGCATGGGTCACGCGATGGACCTGATCCTGACCGGGCGCAAGGTGGAAGCGGCGGAAGCCCTGCAGATCGGGCTGTGCAACCGGGTGGTGCCGCGCGGTCAGGCTAAAGAGGCCGCCCTCGCGCTGGCGCACGAGCTGGCGAAGTTTCCCCAGAACACCCTGCGGGCCGACCGCCTGAGCGCCCATACGCAGTGGGACTTGCCGCTGCCGCAGGCGTTGCACCAGGAGTGGGAGCGCGGCAAGCAATGTATAGCCGAGGGGCTGCAGGGCGCAGCGCGTTTTGCCGCGGGCCAGGGCCGGCATGGAAAATTTTAAGGAAAAGTGCCTGTAACCCTTACTGATAAACGATAAATAGCTATCAAACTGGTAGTAAACGCCGCGTCACGCGGGGGCCGGGGGCAGCGGCCGTGGCCGCCCCGCATCGTCAATCGCCACATAGGTTACGGACGCTTCGGTGACCTTGAGGTAACGGCCCTGGTTTCGAATGCGCTCCGCATAGACCTCGACGTTCACCGTGATGGAGGTACGGCCCACGTGCGTGATCTCGGAGTAGAACGACAGCAGGTCGCCCACCCGCACCGGCTGCTTGAACACGAATTCGTTCACCGCCACTGTTGCCATGCGGCCTTGCGCGCGGCGCGCCGGCAGCACCGAGCCGGCCAGGTCCACCTGCGCCATGACCCAGCCGCCGAAAATGTCGCCGTTCGCATTGCAGTCGGCGGGCAGCGGAATCACCTTGAGCACGAGCTCCTTGTCGGTCGGCAGCGCGACCAGATGCGCCTCGGCCGCGCTGGCGGTCGTACGGGCGGTCGAACTTGAATTGTCGGACATGGGCACAATCTCTTGACATTAACAGCCCGGATTGTCCCCCATGCGCCGAAGCGGCGAACTCGCCCGTCCCTCCTTTGCCGGCGCCGCGCCCAGCGCCGCCCCCGTTGCCCCGCGCTCTGACTGGCAAACACTCGCCCGGCTGTTCCCGTACCTGTGGCATTACAAATGGCGCGCCATTGCCGCGCTGATCTTCATGATCGGTGCCAAGCTGGCGAACGTCGGCGTGCCGCTGCTGCTGAAAAAACTGGTGGATGCCATGGACATCAAGCCCGGCGCGGTGCAGGCCGTGCTGGTAGTGCCGCTGGCGCTGCTGATCGCGTACGGCCTGCTGCGCCTGTCCACCTCGCTGTTCACCGAGCTGCGCGAACTGGTGTTCGTCAAGGCGACCGAGGGCGCGGCGCGCACCATCTCGCTCGAGGTGTTCCGGCATCTGCATGCGCTCAGCCTGCGCTTTCACCTGGAGCGCCAGACCGGCGGCATGTCGCGCGACATCGAGCGCGGCTCGCGCGGCGTGCATTCGCTGATCTCGTACACGCTCTACAGCATCATCCCGACCGTGATCGAGGTGGCCATGGTCCTGACCGTGCTGGCCGTCAAGTTCGATATCTGGTTTGTCTGGATCACCGCGATCGCGCTGGTGCTGTATGTGAGCTTTACCGTCACGGTGACCGAATGGCGCACCCAGTTCCGCCGCGAGATGAACGAGCTCGACTCGCGCGCGAACAGCCGCGCGATCGACTCGCTGCTGAATTACGAAACCGTCAAGTACTTCAATAACGAGGATTTCGAGGCCCGGCGCTACGACGAGAACCTGCGGCGCTACCGCCGCGCCGCGCTCAAGAGCCAGCGCACGCTGAGCCTGCTCAACGCCGGCCAGCAGACCATCATCGCCGTGGGCCTGGTGGTCATGCTGTGGCGCGCCACCGTGGGCGTGGTCGCCGGGCACCTGACGCTGGGCGATCTGGTCATGGTCAACGCCTACATGATCCAGCTCTACATCCCGCTGGGCTTTCTGGGCGTGCTGTACCGCGAGATCAAGCAGAGCCTGACCGACCTGGACCGCATGTTCCGCCTGATGGAAAAGGAGCGCGAGATCGCCGACGTGCCCGGCGCGCCGCCCCTGCGCATCGACGCCACGCCCGAGGTGCGGTTCGACGACGTGAGCTTTGCCTACGAGGCCGCGCGCCCCATCCTGCACCACATCAGCTTCGTGATTCCGCCCGGCAAGACGGTGGCGGTGGTCGGGCCCTCCGGCGCTGGCAAATCCACGCTGTCGCGCCTGTTGTACCGCTTCTACGACGTGGGGATCCCGGGCGGCCCCGCGGGGGCCGGGGGCCGCATCACCATCGCCGGCCAGGACATCAAGGAAGTGACGCAGGCCAGCGTGCGCCAGGCCATCGGCATCGTGCCGCAGGACACGGTGCTGTTCAACGACACGGTGGAATACAACATCGCCTACGGCAACCCGGGCGCCGGCCGCGACGTGGTCGAGGCCGCGGCCCGCGCCGCCTACATCCACAACTTCATCAGCGCAACGCCAGCCGGCTACGACACCATGGTCGGTGAGCGCGGCCTCAAGCTGTCGGGCGGCGAGAAGCAGCGCGTGGCGATCGCGCGCACGCTGCTGAAGAACCCGCCGGTGCTGATCTTCGACGAAGCCACCTCGGCCCTCGATTCCGCCAACGAGCGCGCCATCCAGGCCGAACTGCAAAGCGTGGCGCAAAACAAGACCACGCTGGTCATCGCGCACCGCCTCTCCACCGTGGTGGACGCGCACGAAATTCTGGTGATGGAGGCCGGGCGCATCATTGAGCGGGGCTCTCATGCCGAACTGCTGGTGGCCAATGGGCGCTATGCGCAGATGTGGGCGCTGCAGCAGAGTTCGGAGTAGGTTGAGAGTATTTTAGGTCACTATCCCATGTGGAGTATGAGTTGTTAGCTATTTAATTTATAGCGATCGTACCTGTTTATTTATCCGGTATAGTGATCCAACGCTATGTCATAAAGCTGTTTTCCCAAGTTTGATGCGCCGTGTTATTTCGCAGGCGGCCATGTTATTCGGCAGTTCTGCGGGATATATCGAAGTTAGGCATCTTCAAACCCAATTCCAACCCGCCAAGGACAACGCCATGCCAGGATCCCCGCAGGCAACCGAATTGACATTGCCGTTGAAGCGAACGAATGCCCAGGTAATTGAATTCCAAACGCCACCTACCTATCGTGAATGTGCCGTGGACATTTCAAAGAGTTCCAAGGTCGAGTTTTACGGCGTCGTCACCTACAAAGGCCAACGCCGAGCATGGGTTGAAAACGTTACGCAATCGACGGGACGCTGCCGTATCATTCTCAATGGCTGCATGTACACAATTCACCGAAGCTATAAAGGCGCTGATGTGAGCAGTGGTGTGAAAGAAATCTAACCGATGCTCAGCCTTTTCTCAGGCGAACATCACGGCAACTACGCCGCGCTGAGAGTGCATTCGCACATGTGCCTGCATCTCAGAAAATGCATCGCGAAGTGACAAGTGCCTAATTCTTCGAGCGGACCCACTTCGGCCTGCGGCCTTCGCGGTCCGTTTATGTCTTTCGTTAAATCTCGAACATGAAGCAATTAAGCACCTACGAAGACGTCCTTCCGCGTCAAGCAACAGCGCTTGCTCTAGTCACGGACGGCACGAATTTCACGTTTAATCCAAACGGTACCTCAGAAAGCGGTCGATGGAAGTTGAGCGCCCAAAGGGAGTTCGCAAAGGTCCTGATTTACAAAAAGGTGGACTCCGGGGGGGGCTTGTCTGAATTTTTGTGTTCGAGGCGCTGGGTAGACTTGTCCACGGCGGCGGGCGTCGCTTGCGACGAACGACCGACGCGGTGGGCAAGTCGGTGCCACATCTTAAGCGGCAACC
>SCRU01000006.1 GCA_004323695.1 Burkholderiaceae bacterium | reverse complement strand
GCGAACTTGTTCATGCCGGTGGAAGGCTCCACGCGCAGCTTGCTGCAGTACTTCTGGAACGCCTCGGCCACGGAAGACGATGGCGTGATCGGATACCAGGCCGCCACCGTGGCACCGCCGTACACACAGCCCAGCGCCGCGGCGCTGTTGCCGTCCACGAAGATGCGTTCGCCGACTTTTTTGGAAGCCCGCACCTGCAGGCCGATCGGGTCCAGGTGGTCGCGCGCAAACTCGCGCCCGGCATTCAGCGCACGCACATTCGACTCCAGCAGCCGTTCCTTGCCGCGGTACTGCTCGGAAAACAGTGTCTCGATGACCTGCGCTTCCATGCCCAGCAACATCGACAGCGCGCCCACGTACAGGATGTTCTTGAACAGCTGGCGCTGGCGCGCGTCCTCGTAGGTCGCGTTGCAGATGGCCGTGAGCGGCATGCCGATCACATGCAGGTCTTCGCGGAAGCTCGAAGGCGGCAGTTGTCGGGTGCTGTCGTAGAACAGGTAGCCGCCGGGGTCGACTTCGGCCACGTCGGCATCCCAGGTTTGCGGGTTCATGGCCACCATCATGTCCACGCCGCCGCGCCGGCCCAGGTAGCCCTTGTCGCTCACGCGGGCCTCGTACCAGGTCGGCAGGCCCTGGATGTTGCTCGGAAAGATATTGCGCGGGCTCACCGGCACACCCATGCGCAAAATGGCCTTGGCGAACAGCTCGTTGGCCGAGGCCGAGCCCGAGCCGTTGACGTTGGCGAACTTGACGACGAAGTCGTTCACCGATTCGATGCGCTTCATGCCCTGGCCTCCCTGCGCTGCTTTCCGATCCGGGTGCTCGTACGATCGCGGGCGCCCTCGCCGGCGTAAGTCTCCATGAACAGATATTTCTGCATGTCCCAGGCGCCCGTGGGGCAGCGCTCGGCGCACAGGCCGCAGTGCAGGCAGACGTCCTCGTCCTTGACCATGACCCGGCCGGTTTTCAGCAGCCCCGACACATACAAGTCCTGCGTGGTATTTACGGCAGGTGCCTTGAGCCGTGTGCGCAAATCGCCCTCCTCGCCATTGCCGGTAAAGGTGATGCAGTCCATGGGGCAGATATCCACGCAGGCGTCGCACTCGATGCAACTCCCATCGGTGAACACGGTCTGCACATCGCAGTTCAGGCAGCGTTCGGCCTCCTTGAAGGCCGTGGCGGCGTCGAACCCCAGTTCCACTTCCACGCGGATATTGGCCAGCGCCTTCTCCGCCTTGGCCCACGGCACCTTGAAGCGCGCATCGCCCGAGATCGCGTTGTCGTAGCTCCATTCGTGGATGCCCATTTTCTGAGACAGCAGATTCACGTGCGGCGCGGGCCGCTGACGAATGTCCTCGCCGTGCAGCATGCGGTCGATGGATACCGCCGCCTCGTGCCCGTGGGCCACCGCGGTGATGATGTTCTTGGGACCGAAGGCCGCATCACCGCCGAAGAACACCTGTGGAAGGCTCGACTGGAAAGTCTGCTTGTCGAGCACCGGCAGGCCCCATTCGTCGAAGGCAATACCGCAATCGCGCTCGATCCAGGGGAACGAGTTTTCCTGACCCACGGCGATCAGCACGTTGTCGCAGGCAACCAAGACATCGGGCTCACCCGTGGGCACGAGCTGGCGCCGGCCCTTGTCGTCGCGCACCGCGCGGACGATCTCGAAGGTCATGCCGGTGAGCCTGCCGCCGTCATGCGCAAAGGCCTTGGGGACGTGGAAGTTGAGGATCGGAATGCCCTCGTGCATCGCGTCCTCCTTCTCCCAGGGTGAGGCCTTCATCTCCTCGAAGCCGCTGCGCACGATCACCTTCACGTCCTCGCCGCCCAGGCGGCGCGCGGAGCGGCAGCAGTCCATCGCGGTGTTGCCGCCCCCAAGCACAATGACGCGTTTGCCGATGCTCGTGATGTGGCCGAACGAGACTGACGCCAGCCAATCAATGCCGATATGGATGTGCTCCGCCGCCTCCGCGCGCCCGGGCAAGTCCAGATCGCGCCCACGCGGCGCGCCACACCCCACGAACACGGCATCGAATCCCTGCGTCAGCAGTTCGTTCATGGACTCGATGCGCTGGCCGGCGCGAAATTCCACGCCGAGATTGAGCACATAGCCGGTCTCCTCGTCGATGACTGACTCGGGCAGGCGGAAATGCGGAATCTGCGTGCGCATGAAGCCGCCGGCCCTGGCCTCCTCGTCGAACACCGTGACCTGGTAGCCCTGCGGCGCCAGATCGCGCGCCACGGTGAGCGAGGCTGGCCCGGCGCCGATGCAGGCGACGCGCTTGCCCTTGCGGCGCAGCTCGGGCGCGACCGGGATCGGCATGCGGTCGCGCACGTCGTCCTTGTGGTCGGCGGCCACGCGCTTGAGCCGGCAGATCGCCACCGGCTGCGGATGCTCGCCATTGCTTTCCTCGACACGCCCGCGCCGGCAGGCCGGCTCGCAGGGACGGTCGCAGGTGCGGCCCAGGATGCCGGGAAACACGTTGGAGACCCAGTTGACCATGTAGGCGTCGCTGTAGCGACCCTGACCGATCAACCGGATGTATTCGGGGACGGGGGTGTGGGCCGGACAGGCCCACTGGCAATCGACGACCTTGTGGAAGTAGGGCGGATTCGCGATATCGGTAGGCTGCAAAACGGTCTCCTTGCCCAGGCAGTCACCGTACAAAAGGTGACCAGCAGTAACAGTCTAAGCCTCGCAGCCCCAAAAACGCTTGGGTGATTCCCGCAGCGTGGCCTTTACACGTCAAATCGTTCCGGCGCCGCCTGGGCGAGACGGGAAAAAGCGCTGACCACCTCGGGCGGGGCCTGTACCAGCTCGATCAATACCCCCTCGCCACTGATCGGCAGTTCGTCATTGCCCCTGGGATGAATGAAGCAGATGTCGAACCCGGCCGCGCCCCGGCGAATGCCGCCGGGCGCGAAACGCACGCCCTGCGCCGACAGCCATTCGACCGCCTGCGGCAGATCGTCGATCCACAGTCCGACATGGTTCAGCGGCGTCGTGTGAACTGCGGGTTTTCCCGCAGGATCGATCGGCTGCATCAAGTCCACTTCGACCCGGTACGAGCCAGTGCCGATCACGCAGATATCCTCGTCGACATTCTCGCGCTCGCTCCTGAAGGTTCCAGTGACCGCGAGACCCAGCATCTCGACCCAGAGCTTTTTCAGCCGGACCTTGTCTGGCCCGCCGATCGCGATCTGCTGAATGCCCAGTACCTTGAATGGCCGGCTCATGGCGCGTACTCCAGGATGACCTGGTCGACCGCGAGCGACTCGCCCTGCCCCGCCGCGATCTTGCCGATCACACCATCACGCGCCGCGATCAGCACGTTCTGCATCTTCATCGCCTCGATCACCGCAAGCTTCTCGCCGGCCTGTACGGCCTGTCCGACCTGCACCGCGACCTCGACCAGCAGGCCCGGCATCGGGGACAACAGGTAGCGGCCCATGTCCGGTGGCGCCTTGTACGGCATGAGCGCGGACAGCTCGGCAGCGCGCGGCGACAGCACCATCGCGCGGAGTTCGGTGCCGTTGTGCGCAATCCGCAGCGCCAGCGGGCTCTCCACGGTACCGCGATCGACCTGCGCGGTGAACGGCCTGCCGTTCACGCTGCCCTGCAACCGGATCTCGCCGAGGCGCCAACTGCTCTTCAATTCATAGCGACTAGTTCCCACCAAGACTTGACATTCGCCAGATTCGTCGTTGAAACCGGTCACCTGCACCGGATGCTGCGCATGGCGGCCGTCCTGGCCAAACGCGCGCACCACAAAGTGTTCTCCGACCACCATGCGATGGCCCTGCAACTGACCACCCAGCAGGGCAGCGCGCTCGCGTACGCGGCGGTGCACGTAGGCGGCCAGCGCGACCAGAAAGTCGGGGTCGGCGTGCGGCACGTGGTCCGCCTGAAAGCCGTGGCCGTAATGTTCCGCGATGAAGCCCGTATTGAACTGGCCCGACACGAACCGTGGGTGCGCGAGCAGCGCCGCCTGGAACGGAATGTTGCTGCTGACGCCGCGGATCACGAAACCGTTGAGCGCCTCGCGCATCTTCGCAATCGCGTCGTTGCGGTCCCTGCCATGCACAATGAGCTTGGCGATCATCGAGTCGTAGTACATCGGGATCTCGCCGCCCTCGTACACGCCGGTATCCACCCGCACACCGTGCAGATGCGCGGTGTCCGCCTGCCACATGGTCGTTTTCGGCGGTGCGAAGCGCACGAGACGGCCAGTGGACGGCAGGAAGCTGCGAAACGGATCCTCAGCGTTGATGCGGCACTCGATCGCCCAGCCCTCGCGTTTCACGTCGGCCTGGCTCAAAGGCAGCTTCTCGCCGGCAGCAACGCGGATCATCAATTCAACCAGGTCGAGCCCGGTGATCGATTCGGTCACCGGGTGCTCGACCTGCAGCCGGGTGTTCATCTCGAGGAAGTAGAAGTCCTGGTCCTTGCCGACCACGAACTCGACCGTGCCTGCGCTCTGGTACTGCACCGCCTTGGCCAGCTGCACGGCCTGCTCGCCCATCGCGCGGCGCGTCGCGTCGCTGATGAACGGCGACGGCGCCTCCTCGATCACCTTCTGATGCCGGCGCTGGATCGAGCACTCGCGCTCGTTCAGATAGACCACGTTGCCGTAGGCATCACCGAGCACCTGGATTTCGATGTGGCGCGGCTCCTCGACGAACTTCTCGATGAAGACGCGGTCGTCGCCGAACGCGTTGCGCGCCTCGGTCTGGCAGCTTCCGAAGCCCTCGAACGCCTCCTTGTCGTTGTACGCGACGCGCAGCCCCTTGCCGCCGCCACCAGCGCTGGCCTTGATCATCACCGGATAGCCGATACTCTTCGCAATCTCCACCGCCTGCGCGGCGCTGGGCACCGCCTCGTTCACACCCGGGATGCAATGCACGCCGGCGGCCCCGGCGAGCCGCTTGGATGCGATCTTGTCGCCCATCGCCGCGATCGCATGGTGCTTCGGGCCGATGAAGACAATGCCTTCCTCCTCGACCCGTTTCGAGAATTCGGCGTTCTCCGACAGGAAGCCGTAGCCCGGATGAACCGCCTGCGCGCCGGTCTGCTTGCAGGCGGCAATGATGCGGTCCGCCTGCAGGTACGACTCCCGGCTCGGCGCGGCGCCGATAGGTACCGCCTCGTCGGCGAGCTGCACATGGCGCGCGCCACGGTCGGCGTCAGAGTAAACGGCGACGGTGGCAATGCCCATCTTCGTGGCCGTGGCAATGACGCGGCAGGCGATTTCGCCGCGATTGGCGATCAGGATTTTCTTGAACATCGTTTCTCCGTATCGGACTATTGCAGCCCGAGTTCCCTGCGCATCGCCATGTTCCGCGCATTGGCGCGCTGGTAAGCCGGGCGCTCGTTTAGCCGATCGATATAGGCCTGGAATACCGGTACGGCCTCGATCTGCTTGAACTCCATCATGAACCGCAGCGTTCCGCCGAGCACCACGTCAGCCATCGAAAATTCGTCGCCCAGCACATAGAGCTTGTCGGAAATGGCGCTTTCGGCGGCGGCGATCATGGACGCGTAGTTGCCCCAACCCGCGGAGACTTCCCGCACCTCCCACTTGGACATATGGGCCATCACGGCGGGCTCGATCACGCCGGGCGCGAAGAACGACCAGCGCAAATAGGTTCCGCGCTTCGGGTCGTCCAGCGCCGGAGCAAGCCGTGCGGGCGCGTAGCGATCGGCCAGGTAAAGCGCGATCGCCGCTCCCTCGGTAACGACGAGATCGCCATCCACCAGCGTGGGAATCTTGCCCATCGGATTCCTCGCGACGAGTTCCGGGCCTTTCTGCTTGCCCTTCATGATGTCGACGACCTCCAGCTCGTAGGGCACGCCGGCCTCCTCCAGAGGCCACAGCGTGCCTGCGGCGCGGGAATAGGGGTGGTAATACAGACGAATGGACATGGGGATGCTCCTTGTTCAGTACGGGGCGGCAGCCATCACAGCGGAATGTTCCCGTGCTTGCGCCACGGGTTCTCGAGCTTCTTTTCGCGCAGCATCACCAGGCTGCGGCAGATGCGCCGGCGCGTCTCGTGCGGCTGGATCACATCGTCGATGAAGCCGCGCGCACCCGCCACGAAGGGGTTGGCAAAGCGCGCCTTGTATTCGGCCTCGCGCGCGGCGAGCTTTTCGGGATTCTTCTTTTCCTCGCGGAAGATGATTTCCACCGCGCCCTTGGCGCCCATCACCGCAATTTCGGCGTTGGGCCAGGCGAAGTTGACGTCGCCCCGCAAGTGCTTGGAGCTCATCACGTCGTAGGCGCCACCGTAGGCCTTGCGCGTGATCACCGTGATCTTGGGCACCGTGCATTCCGCATAGGCGAACAGCAACTTGGCGCCATGCTTGATGATGCCGCCGTATTCCTGACTGGTGCCCGGCAGGAAGCCCGGCACGTCGACAAAGGTGATCACCGGAATGCTGAAGGCGTCGCAAAAGCGCACGAAGCGCGCCGCCTTGATCGAGCTCCGGATGTCCAGGCAGCCCGCCAGCACCAGCGGCTGATTCGCCACGATACCCACGGTCTGCCCGTCCATGCGCGCAAAGCCGATCAGGATATTTTTCGCATACTCAGGCTGCAGTTCGAAGAAGTCGCCGTCGTCCACCGTCTTGACGATCAACTCCTTCATGTCGTACGGCTGGTTCGGGTTGTCGGGCACCAGGGTATCAAGCGAGGCTTCCACGCGGTCCGCAGGATCGTCGCTCTGGCGCACCGGGGCCTTCTCGCGGTTGGACAGCGGCAGGTAGTTGTACAGGCGGCGCAGCATCAGGAGCGCTTCCACATCGTTCTCGAACGCGAGATCGGCCACGCCGCTTCGGGTCGTGTGCGTGACGGCGCCGCCCAATTCTTCCGAGGTGACCTCCTCATGCGTCACGGTCTTGACCACCTCCGGCCCCGTGACAAACATGTACGAGCTGTCCTTCACCATGAAGATGAAGTCGGTCATGGCAGGCGAATAAACGGCACCGCCCGCGCACGGCCCCATGATCAGGCTGATCTGCGGCACCACGCCGCTGGCCATCACATTGCGCTGGAATACGTCGGCATAGCCGCCGAGCGACGCCACGCCCTCCTGGATGCGTGCGCCGCCCGAGTCGTTCAGGCCGATCACCGGGGCGCCGACCTTCATGGCCTGGTCCATCACCTTGCAGATTTTCTCGGCGTGGGCTTCGGACAGTGCGCCGCCGAACACGGTGAAGTCCTGGCTGAACACGAACGCCAGGCGGCCGTTGATCATGCCGTAGCCGGTCACCACACCGTCCCCCGGAATCTTGTTGTCCTGCATGCCGAAGTCGGCGCAGCGGTGTTCCACGAACATGTCCCATTCTTCGAACGTCCCCTCGTCGAGCAGCAACTCGAGCCGCTCGCGCGCCGTCAGCTTGCCCTTCTTGTGCTGCGCATCGACGCGCTGTTGGCCACCGCCCAGGCGGGCCAGTTCCCGCTTGGCTTCGAGTTGTTCAATGATGTTCTGCATGATGAGTTTCGTTGTTACTTTCAATTTAATAGCTGACTATGCCCGTCCGTATTGGGCTGCAAGCAGATTTCTAGCTGCAGTGGAGGCGGCCAGTCGCCCTTCGACCACCTCTTGCGAGAGCCGCGCCAGCAGTTCGCGCACCTGCGGATGCTGGCGAAACGCCTGCTTCAACCCCGCGTCAATACGCTCCCACATCCAGGCCAGCGCCTGGCTTTGCCGCCGGGCCGCGAGCCGTCCGTTCGCCTCCTGCAGCGCCCGGTATTGCAGCGCCGCCGTCCAGAATTCAGGAACGCCCTTGCCGTTCAGGGCGCTGAGCTGAATCACCTGAGGGTGCCAGTCGGCGGGCGAATCCGCCGCCTGGACTTGCCCCCTGGCGTGGCTCACCAGACCCAACAGCCGCATCGCCGACATGATCTGGGCCTGCGCGCGGCGCGCCGCATCGGCGTCCAGGTCGGCCTTGTTGATGAGCACCAGATCGGCCAGTTCCATCACGCCCTTCTTGATCGCCTGCAAATCGTCGCCGGCATTGGGCAGCTGCATCAGCACGAACATGTCCGTCATGCCGGCCACGGCCGTCTCGCTTTGTCCGACGCCCACGGTCTCGACGATGACCACATCGTAGCCCGCCGCCTCGCACACCAGCATGGCCTCGCGCGTCTTCCCGGCCACGCCGCCCAGCGTGCCGCTGGACGGGCTCGGGCGGATGTACGCGCGTTCGTGCACGGATAACTTTTCCATGCGCGTCTTGTCGCCCAGGATGGAACCGCCCGACACCGTGGACGACGGGTCGATGGTGAGCACGGCCACGCGGCGCCCCTGCTCGATCAGGTGCAGGCCGAGCACCTCGATAAAGGTGGATTTACCCACGCCCGGCACGCCGCTGATGCCCAGACGGAACGCCCTGCCCGTGTGCGGCAGCAGCGCCGTGAGCAATTCGTCGGCCTGGGCCCGATGATCGGCGCGGGTGGATTCCAGCAGCGTGATGGACTTGGCAATGGCGCGGCGCTGACCCACGGAGGGCACCAACACGCCCGCCAGTAATTGATCAGTGTTCAGCACTATTTTCAAATGCCTCGAAAAATGGCAAGTCGATGTCGTAGACCGTTCTCGGTTTCAACCCTATTTCGTATTTCTTAAACAACTCCAGCAATTTTTGCCCATCAACCAGTTCAATTGGATCGGTTCCGGCTCGAAGCGCTTCCTCCCGTGCTCCTTGCGTAAATGTGCTGGTAGTAAGAAATATGGCCTTGTCCGCTCGCCCCGCCATGGCTCCACGCAGATCGCGAACCTCCTTCGGGGGTACTGCGTGAAGCCACTTCTTGCACTGAAAAATGACGTTGAACTTTACGAGATCGTTGACCTGCAAAACGCCAATACCGTCTACTCCGCCATCGTTGCTTTTCCCGGTGACCTTGAGCTTCTCAAAACCAGCTTCTCGCAGAACGCGCATGCAGATGCGCTCGAACCCAGCAGCGCTAAGCCTCCGCACCACTGTCAAGAACGCAGCCAACTCGGCTTCGCTGTCCGATTGCTCGGTGTCGTCCACGCTGACATCGATCGCAGCGTTTTCTTCAACGCATTCATCTAACTGACTTTTCTTGCGACGGAGCGCGGTCTGAATCTTGACTCGCTCACGGAAGATGGTGGCCGCTTGATCAGGACTGATTTTTGCGGCGAACCCTTTAGGAGTTAGAGCCCATACACCTCTTTTGCTCGAATCGATGAATCCTTCCCAAACGAGATATTGGCGCGCCCACTGCACTTGGTTGGAAAAACGTTCGCCGCCTGATTTCAGCACGACATCGCGCTCTTGTGGCGACACGTTTTCAAGCTCAGCAACTTTGTCAATAGCTTCTGCAGCGGGGGCCGATCCGCCCAACTGACGCAGCGCCTCCAACAGAGGCCCAAACCATCGAAGAAATTCAGCTTGGTTCTTCTTGCTCGTTGCCATGAATCATCACTCGCGCGTCTTCTTGATCTGCTCCAGCACATCTTTCGCACTGGCCGGAATCGGCGTGCCCGGGCCATAGATACCCTTGACGCCTGCCTTGTACAGCATGTCGTAGTCCTGGCGCGGAATCACACCGCCGACGAAAACGACGATGTCGTCGGCGCCCTGCTTCTTGAGTTCGGCGAGGATGGCCGGCACCAGCGTCTTGTGGCCGGCCGCCAGGGTGGAGACGCCCACCGCATGCACGTCGTTCTCGATTGCCTGACGTGCGCATTCCTCGGGCGTCTGGAACAGCGGGCCGATATCCACGTCGAAGCCGAGATCGGCGAAGGCGGTGGCCACCACCTTGGCGCCGCGGTCATGGCCGTCCTGGCCCAGTTTGGAGATCATCACGCGCGGGCGCCGGCCCTGTTCCTGCGCGAACGCATCGATCTCGGCCTTGAGGTCATTCCAGTAGTCCATGGTGTCGGCTCCGGCTGAGGCTGCGTCGTAGGCGGCGGCATACACGCCGGTGACCTTTTGCGTATCGGCGCGGTGGCGCCCGTAAACCTTCTCCATCGCGTCGCTGACCTCGCCCACCGTGGCGCGCAGGCGCATCGCGCGGATGCTCAGGTCCAGCAGATTGCCATCGCCGGACTT
>SCRU01000039.1 GCA_004323695.1 Burkholderiaceae bacterium | reverse complement strand
CGCTGGCCAGCCAATACTACAAGCAGCCCGACCTGCAAGCCAAGGTGCTGGCGAACGCGCCCCGGAAAAACATGCGTGACACCGAAACCAACCTGATCTCCGCGCTGGAGCTCGGGCAGATCGACTATCTCGCGATTTACCACTCCGATGCGGTCCAGCACCACATGCTGTCGGTGAACCTGCCGGCGCAGATCAACCTGAGCGATCCAGAATTTGCCGCAGAGTACGCCAAAGGCGTCGCCCATACCGCCAACGGCGCACTCCCCGGCAAGCCGATCGTGTATGCGCTGACCATTCCAACCAACGCCCCGCACCCAAAGCTGGCGCAGGAGTTCGTCGCCTATGTGCTCGGCCCGGCAGGACACAAGGTGATCGCGGACAACGGCTTCATTCCAATGCCTCGGCCGTACGCGATGCACCGGGACAAGGTTCCGGCCGACCTGCGCGCGCTGACCGTGGCCTGGCCCCGGTGACCCACTCGCACGCCTGAGATCATGCCGCGCGCCGCCCGCTCCAGCGCCGCCATGCTGTGGCTGTTCTGGGTGTTCGGCGTGATCCTGCTGGTGTTCATCGCGCTGCCGCTGCTGGCGCTTTTGCTGCACCCGACGCTGGCCGACCTGAAGCTGGTGGCTGCCATGTCGGACGTGCGTGATTCCATCCTGCTGAGCCTCGCCGCGGCCTTTACCAGTACCCTGATTGCCGCCCTGTTCGCGGTGCCGCTGGCCTATGTGCTCGCGCGATTGCAGTTTCGCGGCAAGAGCGCGGTCGAAGCCGTGGTCGATCTGCCGCTGGCCATCCCGCACACGGTCGCCGGCATCGCCCTGTTGTTGGTGTTCAGCCGCGATGGCTGGCTGGGCGCGCCGCTGGCACACATCGGCCTGACGTTCTGGGGAAATTTTCCCGCCATTGTGCTGGCGATGAGTTATGTCGGTCTGCCCTACGCCGTGAGTTCCGCGCGCGGCGGCTTCGAGGCGGTGGACGTGCAGATCGAACGCGCCGCGCGCATTCAGGGCGCCGCGCCCTGGGACGTGTTCCGCCAAATCACACTGCCGCTGGCACGCCACGGAATCCTCACCGGCCTGACGCTGTGTTTTGCGCGGGCCATCGGCGAATTCGCCGCGGTGGTGCTGCTCGCGTACTACCCGATGACGGCAACCATCCGCATCTACGACCTGTTCCTGCAATCAGGCTTGCGCCAATCGGTGGCCGCCTCGGTGCTGTTCCTGGTCGTGGTGCTGGCGCTGTTCTGGCTCTTGCGCCTGCTCGCGTCACCGCGGCGCCACCGGGCAACGCCCCCCGCGGAGCTGACATGACGGCCCTGACCACCGACATCGCGCCCCGCGGCCTGGGTACCCAGGCGTGGCTGCAGCAGGCGCCGCCACAACATGGCAGCGCCGCGTCGCTGCACCTGCGCGGTTTGCAATGGGGCGTGGGGCACTGGCAATCGGCCCCGGCCGATCTGGAGCTGCGCCCCGGCCAGACCCTGGTCCTGCTGGGCCGCAATGGCGCCGGGAAAAGCGCGCTGCTCGACACTCTGGCGGGCTTTCTGCCCGCGCGTGCCGGTCAGATCATGCTGGGGCAACGCGACCTCGCCGCGCTGGCGCCGGAGCAGCGCAACATCGGCTACATGTTTCAGCGCAACACCTTGTTCCCCCATTGGACGGTCGAGCGCAACCTGCGCTTCGGTCGCGGCGCGCAGGCCGACATCGAGCCATTGCTGGATGCGCTGGACCTGCATTCGTGGCTAGGCCACACGCCCGATCAACTCAGCGGCGGCCAGCGCCAGCGGGTGGCGCTCGCGCGCGCGCTGGTCGGCTCGCCGCAGCTAGTGCTGCTGGACGAGCCGCTGTCAGCGATCGACCCCGCGGCCCGGCCCGCCCTGCGCCGTACCCTCGCCGCGCTGCTGCGCGAGCGCCGCGTCACGACCGTGCTGGTAACGCACGACGCGCGCGATGCCCGGCTGCTGGGCGACAAGGTCGCGGTGCTCGAAGACGGGCGCCTGCTGCAATGTGGAACCGCGCAGGCGGTATTCAGCCGCCCCGTCGACCTGCAGGCCGCGCACCTCGTGGGAGTGGACAATCTTTGGATGCTGCGGGTGCTGCGCCTGGCGCGCTCGGGCACGCACACCGAGATCGATCTCGGTCACGAGGACACGCCAGTACCGGTGCTGCACTGGCAAGGCGAGCTCGCGCCCAATCTGTCGCTGCAGCCGGGCCAGCTGGTCACTCTGGCCGTGCGCGCGGAATTCATCACGCCCTGCGCCATCGCGGAAATGCAAAGTGACACACCGGCGCCACCCGGCGTATTGCAGCTCCCGGCTACGCTGCGGGAGTCGCGCTGCGAAGGGCCGCTGTGGCGCCTGGATTGCACCTTGCCCTGGGGCATGCAGGCACATGCCTTCGCCTTGCCTGATACGGTGCAACGCCTGAATCTTCAGTCCGGCGATGCGCTGTGCCTGCGCGTGCAGCTGCAGGACATGCATCTGCTCGCGGCCAAGTGACCCCCGTGGGCAGCTGCGGGCCCGCGGCCAGCGGGCTCCGGACCGCGCCCCTATCGCGCTCCTGTCTCAGACCGCAGGGTCGGCCGCAAACCAGTTGCCGTGAAAACCATCGGGCACGCGGTGCGGCAA
>SCRU01000038.1 GCA_004323695.1 Burkholderiaceae bacterium | reverse complement strand
GGCACGCTGCGCGACAGCTTGATCTTGCTGGGCGTGGTGCTCGAACAGCCCACCGAATTGCAGCCGACGCAGATCATGACCGACACCGGCGCATACAGCGACGTGGTGTTCGGGTTGTTCCGGCTGCTGGGGTACCGGTTCTGTCCCCGATTGGCTGACGTCGGCGGCACGCGATTCTGGCGCATCGATCCCGAAGCCGATTACGGCGACCTCAATGCCGTTGCCCGCCAGCGGGTGAAACTGTCATTGATCGAGGAGCAGTGGGACGACATTCTGCGACTGGTGGGCTCGCTGAAACTGGGTCGTGTACCGGCCAACGGCATCATGCGAACCTTGCAGATCGGCGACCGTCCAACCCGTCTGGCCCTGGCCTTGGCTGAGTTCGGAAGGATTGAAAAGACGCTGCACACGCTGACCTATATTGACGATGAAGCGAAGCGACGTAGCACGTTGACCCAACTCAACCGCGGCGAAGGGCGTCACAGTGTTGCGCGCGCCATTTTTCACGGGAAACGCGGCGAACTCCGGCAGCGCTATCAGGAAGGTCAGGAAGATCAGCTGGGCGCGCTGGGCTTGGTGCTCAACATCGTCGTCTTGTGGAACACCATCTACATGGAGGCGGCACTGGATCAGTTGCGTCAGGAAGGCTTTCCCGTACGTGACGAGGACGTCTCACGGCTCTCGCCGCTCACCCACGACCACATCAACATGCACGGCCGATATTCCTTTGCCGTGTCCGAGGCGGTTGCTCGCGGGGAACTGCGCCCGCTGCGGAATCCTGACGATACGGAGGGCGATTGAGCAGGAGGCCGTTCCGTTGTTCGCCGCTATCTATCTGGTTTCAATGGACAAATCGACCTTATCCCGGTTTTACGTTCCATTGCTCCTCAAACCCCTAGACTGCAACGGTCAAAACGCCGTGGTTGCGACCAGCAATACCGCATTGTCATGCGCTGGACGCCACGATGTTTGGATTGCACAATCCAAACTCATTTGAAGACCCCACCGAGTCCGCCATGCAGCCGTCCGCCTCACCTGATACTGGTGAACGCCCTACCCCCGTAATGGCCAACGAGCTCCAGCGGGCCTTCGACTTCTTCAACGATCGCCTTTTCCACGGAGTTCTTCCTTCTTGTCTGATCACCTTGCAGCGCGAAAGGGCGACCTTCGGCTATTTCAGCAAGCGGCGGTTCGTGCGGTTCGATGGACACCTGTTTGCGCACGAAATCGCGCTCAACCCCGCCTACTTCGCCGCCCGCACGCTCAAGTCGACGCTGAGCACCCTGTGCCATGAAATGGTTCACCTGCAGCAGGCGGCGCACGGTACCGCTGGGCGGCGCGGGTACCACAATGCCGAGTGGGCCAGTTGGATGGACAGCATCGGCCTGGCACCGTCTGACACCGGTGCGCCCGGCGGCCGCCGCACCGGTGAACGGGTGAGCCACTACATCCTCGAGGGAGGAGCCTTCGATCGAGCAGCCGATGCGCTACTTGACGATCACTTTGTCCTGTCCTGGATCGACCGGTTTCCGATGGCCGTGCCGGTCGGCATGCATATTCCAGCGGCCTACCGCCCTCAGGAAGACGAGGCCAGCGGCCAGTCGCCATTGGGGGGCAATCCCGCCGCGCCCATCCGGGCAACCCTGTTCGCTGTCGCCAATGATGAAGTGGGCGAGCGGGAGAAATCGCTCTCCGTCCTGGATCTCGTTGATCCAGCCGACGTGCCTGAAGCGGCCTTTCGGGGAGCAACTCAACGCATAGCCTGGCCGGCTGACACCAGGAACAGCTCCAATCGCACCAAGTACGAGTGTCCCGGTTGTTCCGTCCATGTGTGGGGCAAGCCGGGGCTGGATTTGCGCTGCGGGCACTGCGGCGGCCGCCAGTTCCGAGTGACTTCGGAAGCGCGGCGTTACGGCGCGCGACCGGGCTGATAGCAAAGTCTTGAGGTTCTAATTGTGCCAAGGAGTTCGGCCATGAAAGCAGAATGGATATCCGGCAACAACGGCGATACCGCGTCTACTCAAGATTCAAGTCGGCACCGGCGACACGCGAGCGACGCATGGACCCATCTTGACCTCTGCAAGATTGCCGCGAGGTGGCTTCGTTTCCCTAACTCCCGAGGTGGTCACGGCTGCCAGGTTGCGCTGAGTGAACCCCGTACGGGCTACCTCGCCGGCGAGATCCCCGATGCTATTGGATTCCGCGTTTCCGACCCCGGTTGTGGGAGTGTTGTCATCGAGTGCAAGAC
>SCRU01000037.1 GCA_004323695.1 Burkholderiaceae bacterium | reverse complement strand
CAGGCGGAGTACGCGGCGCACGCAGCGCATTGAGCGTTGGCCGCGCGCGAGGAGTGAACCACGTTGTCTTGACGGGCTGCATTGCACAGGTGAATGCCTTGCGCCACACGCCCGCCGGACTGCCCGCCCTGGACCTGCAGATCGAACACGAGTCCAGCATCGAGGAGGCGGGTCAGGTGCGGCAGGTCAAGGTGGCGATCAAGGCGGTGGCGTTTGGTGCGATGGCAGAGCGGCTCTGTCAGCAAATCATCGGCAGCGTCTGGGTGTTCACCGGCTTTCTGGCCAACGCGCGGGGCGGCAAACAGGTCGTGCTACATATTCTCGATATTCAGCCAGCTTAACGAATTCACAACATTTTCTCGAAGGAGTCCATCATGCCCGGACCAAAACGTTTCAACAAAGACAAGCGCCCCAAGCGCAACACCCAGTCCCTGCTGTTCAAGCGCAAGCGCTTTTGCCGCTTCACCGTGACCGGTGTCAAGCAGATCGACTACAAGGACATCGACACGCTGCGCGACTTCATTGCCGAGAACGGCAAGATCATTCCGGCGCGCCTGACCGGCACGCGCGCAATTTTCCAGCGTCAGCTCAACACGGCCATCAAGCGCGCGCGTTTCCTTGCGATGCTGCCGTACACCGACCAGCACCGCATCTAAGGGAGCCACGACCATGCAAATCATTCTGCTCGACAAAGTGGTGAACCTCGGGAACCTGGGCGAAATCGTCAAGGTCAAGGACGGCTACGCCCGCAATTTCCTGATCCCCAGTGGCCGCGCGCGGCGTGCCACCGAGGCCGCGAAGAAAGAGTTCGAAATCCGGCGTGCCGAGCTGGAAAAGGCGGCGGCCGCCAAATTGGCCGAGTCGCAGGCGCAGGGAGAAAAGCTGGGCGGCACCGTCGTCAAGTTGACGCAAAAGGCCGGCGTGGACGGCCGCCTGTTCGGTTCGGTGACGAATTTCGACATTGCCGAGGAACTGAACAAGCAGGGTTACAAGGTCGTCAAGGCCCAGGTGCGCATGCCGGCCGGCCCCATCAAGATGGTGGGCGACAGCACGGTCAGCGTGGCCCTGCACACCGATGTGGTGGTGGACATTACCGTGACGGTGTACGGCGAATCGGCTTGAGCGCTGGCAGACTCCAAGGAGGCCACCTCAGGGTGGCTTTTCTTTTTTTGACGCCTGTGGTTTTGCCGACATAGTCACTGCTTATCCACAAGGCCTTGCACAGCCTTGTACGCAAGCTGCTTTGACGTTCGCCATGGGCGGACGTAACATGCCCTTCACTTGGAATTCCACCTGATGTCTGCCGTTTTCAGCGCCCTCGACGACGAGTCTCCTGCCGATCGGCAGATTGCCCAATTGCGGATTCCGCCGCACTCCATCGAAGCGGAGTCGAGCGTGCTGGGCGGCCTGCTGCTGGACAACAGCGCCTGGGACCGGGTGGGCGATCTGCTCACAGACAGCGATTTTTACCGGTACGAGCACCGGCTCGTCTACGCCGCGATCAGTGGCCTCGTGAACGCGACCCGGCCGGCGGACGTGATCACGGTCTACGAGCAACTGCAGAGCCTGGGCAAGTCCGAGGAAATTGGCGGCCTGGCGTACCTGAACGCGCTGGCGCAGTACGTGCCGAGCGCCGCCAACATCCGCCGTTACGCGGAGATCGTGCGCGAGCGCTCCATCCTGCGGAAATTGGTGCGCGCCAGCGATGAAATCGCCACCAACGCGTTCAATACCCAGGGCCGTGCCGTCGACAAGATCCTGGACGAGGCCGAGCAGAAGATCTTCAACATCGGGGAGGAAGGCTCGCGCATGAAGCAGGGCTTTCAGGGCATGGACTCGCTCGTGGTGCAACTGCTGGATCGCGTGCACGAGATGGCCGACAACCCGAACGACATCACCGGCGTGCCCACGGGCTTTTACGATCTGGACCGCATGACCTCGGGCTTCCAGGCCGGCGACATGATCGTGCTGGCGGCGCGCCCGTCCATGGGCAAGACGGCGCTGGCCGTCAACATTGCCGAGCATGTGGCGTTGCACGAGGGTCTGCCGGTTGCGGTGTTCTCGATGGAAATGGGCGCGAGCCAGCTCGCGGTTCGCATCGTCGGCTCGATCGGGCGCATCGACCAGATGCATCTGCGCACCGGCAAGCTGACCGATTCCGAATGGCCGCGGCTGATTGAGGCGATCGAGAAGCTGCGCAACATCTCGCTGCACATCGACGAGTCGCCGGGCCTGACCGTGAGCGAATTGCGCGCGAATGCGCGGCGCCTGGCGCGCCAATGCGGCGGCAAGCTCGGGCTCATCGTGGTCGACTACCTGCAGCTGATGGGGGTTTCCAGCAGCATGAGCGACGAGAACCGCGCGACCGCGATCGGCGAAATCTCGCGCGGGCTGAAGATGCTCGCGAAGGAACTCGGCTGCCCGGTGCTCGCGCTCTCGCAACTGTCGCGCGGAGTCGAGTCACGCACCGACAAACGGCCCATGATGAGCGACCTGCGCGAGTCCGGTGCGATCGAGCAGGACGCCGATGTGGTGATGTTCATCTACCGCGACGACTACTACAACAAGGACTCGAAGGAGCCCGGCGTCGCCGAGGTCATCATCAGCAAGCAGCGCAACGGCCCGACCGGCATCATCAAGCTGGCGTTCCTGAAGGAGCTGACGCGCTTTGAGAGCCTGGCGTCAGGCAGCAGCGATTTTTAAGAAAAAGCACGTGTAGCCGTTGCCTGTAATACGAAGTAAGCTGCTATTTTTATAGCACTTCACTCGCAAAATCAGCCAGCCGGGATCTCTCGCCGCGCGCCAGCGTGATGTGGCCGCTGTGCGGCCAGCCCTTGAATTTGTCCACGGCAAACGTCAGGCCGGATGAACCCTCAGTCAGGTAGGGCGTGTCGATCTGCGCGAGGTTGCCCATGCAGATGATCTTGGTGCCGGGGCCGGCACGCGTGATCAGCGTCTTCATCTGCTTGGGCGTCAGGTTCTGCGCCTCATCGATGATCACGTACTTGTTCAGGAAGGTGCGCCCGCGCATGAAGTTCATGCTCTTGATCTTGATGCGGCTGCGGATCAGTTCGTTGGTGGCGGCGCGGCCCCATTCGCCCGAGGTGGTCTCGGTCTTGGCGAGCACCTCCAGGTTGTCGTCCAGCGCGCCCATCCACGGACCCATTTTTTCTTCCTCGGTGCCGGGCAGGAAGCCGATGTCCTCGCCCACGCTCACGGTGGCGCGCGTCATGATGATCTCGGTGTAACGGCGGTCGTCCAGCACCTGGGTCAGGCCCGAGGCCAGCGCCATCAGGGTCTTGCCGGTGCCGGCGTTGCCGGTCAGCGTGACGAAATCCACTTCCGGGTCCATCAGCACGTTCATCGCAAAGTTCTGCTCGCGATTCCGCGTGGTCACGCCCCAGACGGCGTTCTTCAGGTGGCCGTAGTCCTTGAGTGTCTTGAGCACCGCGGTTTTGGCGCGGATCTCGGTAACGCGCGCATACAGGCTGGGTTCGCCGGGCGCCTCGAAGTAGACGAACTGGTTGATCAGCAGATTCGGCACGATGGGGCCGGTGATGCGATAAAACGTGTAGCTGCCGCTTTGCCAGCTCTCCATGGTCTTGCCGTGGCGGGTCCAGAAATCCAGCGGCAGGGCCAGCGCTCCGGAGTACAGCAGGTCGCCGTCATCGAGTGTCTTGTCGTTCTGGTAATCGTCGGTCGGCAGACCCAGCGCACGGGCCTTGACCCGCATGTTGATGTCTTTCGATACCAGCACCACCTCGCGCGGCGCGTACTGCTTGCGCAGCGCCTCCACCACGCCCAGGATCTGGTTATCGGCCTTGCCCGGCGGCAGGCTGGTCGGCAGGCTGTAGTCCAGCGCCTTGGTCTGGAACAGCAGTTTGCCGCCCGCTTCGCGATGGCCCGTCGTGTCGAGCTTGAGCCCGTTGCCGATGTCGGCCCCCTGGGCACCGGCGAGCGCGTCGAGCGAGCGGCTGGTCTGGCGCGCATTGCGGGCCACTTCGGTCATGCCTTTCTTGTGCGCGTCCAGCTCTTCGAGCACGATCATCGGCAGGAAGATGTCGTGCTCCTCAAAGCGGAACAGGCACATCGGGTCGTGCAGCAGCACATTGGTATCCAGCACGAACAGCTTGCCCGGCCCCGTCGCCCTGAGTTTTCGCGGCTTTGCGTCCGGTTGCAGCGCCGGCTTGCCGTTTTGCTGGTAGCTGGACGTGTTTGCGGCTTCAACGCTTTGGGTCGACTCGGTACGCAGCCTGGGCCGCGAAGCGCCTGGCTGCTCCGCCGCGGCCGCGCTGGCGCCCGCTCGCGTGGCCGGCGTCAGCGCCGGCGGGGTCGCGTCGCCCAGAGCCTGCTCGTCGTATGCCTGTGGCTTGCGCGGCGTGCGCGCAGGCGCTCGTGCCGGTGCATCATAGGCTTCGGACGCCAGCAGGGCGGCGCGCTTGGTGGGGGCGGGTGGCAGTGGCATGTGGACAATCGGCTTGCGGAGGTTGGAGAGGGTTGAATGCCGT
>SCRU01000036.1 GCA_004323695.1 Burkholderiaceae bacterium | reverse complement strand
CGGCTTCGAGAACTCGGTCACGGCGGGGGTGGTCAGCGCCAAGGGCCGCTCGCTGCCGGACGACGACGAGGTGCCCTTCATCCAGACCGACGTTGCAGTGAATCCCGGCAATTCGGGCGGGCCGCTGTTCAACACGCGCGGTCAGGTAGTCGGCATCAACTCGCAGATTTACAGCCAGACCGGCGGCTTCGAAGGTTTGTCGTTTGCCATACCGATCAACCTCGCGGTGCAGATTGCACACAAGATCGAAACCAGCGGCAAGGTGGAGCACGCACGTCTGGGCGTGAGCGTGCAGGATGTGAATCAGACACTGGCGAACTCGTTCAAGCTCTCGGCCCCGGACGGCGCGCTGATCGCCAGCGTGGTCAAGGGCAGTCCGGCCGAGAAGGCCGGTCTGAAACCGGGTGATGTGATCCAGAGCGTGAACGGCCAGCCCATCGTGACGTCGGGCGATCTGCCGGCGATCATCGCACTGGATTCGCCTGGCGACCGCATCAAGCTCGGCATCTGGCGCAAGGATGCGCCCCTGACCGTCATGGCGACGCTCGGCAATGCCGGCAACAACGGCGCGCTGGTGGCCAGCAATGGCAATTCCGCGAGTCAGAGCAAGCTCGGGTTGACCGTGCGCCCTCTGCAGGGTGACGAAAAGCAGCAGGACGGGGTGGACCATGGCGTCGTCGTTGAAGACGCCAGCGGCCCGGCGGCGCAGGCCGGCATCCAGGCCGGCGACGTGCTGCTGTCCGTGAACGGCACACCCGTCAACAGCGTGGCCGAGGTGCGCGCGGTCGTGGCCAAATCCGGCGACTCCGTGGCGCTGTTGATCCAGCGTGGCGACAACGAGATATTTGTGCCCGTGCAACTGGGTTGAGAGCCCGGTCAGGGAAAGGGACACAGGCCGCTTAACGCGGCGGCCTTTTTTTTGACCGGCGCGCGCTGCGGGACCGCTCCCTCAGAGCCGCTCGAAGCCGGCCGCCGCGCGCAGCACGGAGGCGTCCTCGAAATGCCGGCCCACGAACATCAGCCCCACGGGTTTGCCGTCGGCCTCGCCGCACGGCACCGAGATCGCCGGATGCCCGGTCACGTCAAAGGGGCAGGTATTGGACAGCATGGTCCAGCTGTGCTGAATGATCTCTTCGGCGGACGCATCCGCCGGCGGGACTCTTGACGTCGGAAACGGCGTGGTGGGCAGCAGCAGCAGGTCGTATTGCGCAAGCTCGGCGTCGTACTCCGCGCGCAGGCGGCGCCGCTGGTTCTGCGCCTTGGCGTAGAAGTGGCCCTGGTACTGCTCGTGCAGATAGCGGCCCAGCAGCATGCCGATCTTCAGCGTGTCGGGCATCTCGTTGGCACGCGCCTCCAGGTCGCCCAACGCGCCCACAAGCGACAACGGGTAGGCGCCTTGGTGCAGATGGCCGGTGCCGCGCGCGCCGTACAGCGTGTGATAGGTGCCCTCGTTCGCCAGCGCGCTCCAGATCGCAAAGCCGTTCAGGTGCCACGGGATGGAAACCTCGTCCACCGTGACACCGGCCGCCCGCAGCTGGCCGATCGCGCCGCGCACCGCGGCGTCGGTGCCCGGGTGAGATTCGGGCAGGCCAAACCCCTGTGTCAGCACCCCGATGCGCAGGCCATCCAGGCCACGTCCCAGCGCCTCGGTGTAGGGCTCGACACGCACATTGCGCTGGCGCCCGTCGATGCCATCGTCGCCGGCAATCACCTCCAGCAGCAGAGCCACGTCGGCCACGCTGCGCGCCATCGGACCCACATGGTCGAACGTGTAGTCCAGCCCCATCACGCCGGTATAGGGCACCAGTCCGTAGGTGGGTTTGTGCCCGACGATGCCGGAGAACGAAGCCGGAATCCGGATCGAGCCGGCCTGGTCGGTTCCGATGGCCAGATCCACGTCGCCGGCCAGCAGCAGCGCCGCGCTGCCGCTGCTGGAGCCGCCCGGCGTGTGCCCGGGGTTGCGCGGGCTCTCGACACGGCCTGTGTGGCTGGTGGCGCTGCCGCCCGAGAACGAAAAATATTCGCAGGCGGATTTGCCCACGATGTGCCCGCCGGCATCGAGGATGCGGGTAACGATGGTGGCATCGCCCTCGGGCACATGGCCTTCGAGCAGGGACGAGCCGTTCGCCATGGGCACGCCGGCCACCATCACGTTGTCCTTGATCGCGAGCCGGCGCCCCGCCAGCTTGCCGCTGGCGGCACCGCGGATGTCGGTGCGCACGGCCCAGCCGCCCCAGCGGTTCTCGGCGGGCTCCGGGCGCCAGGCGCCGGCGCGCGGGTACTTGACGGGCAGCGCCTCGGTGGGCAGCAGGTCCACCCGCCGGTACTCGGCCACCAGCGGTTGCAGCGCGGCCAGCACCTGCGCCGCGTAGGCGTCGTCCACGTCGATGCCCAGGGTCGCGCCGAGGCGCTGGAGGCGTTCGCGGTTCGGCAGGATGAATGTCATGTCTCTCTCCAAGGTTGGCGCGGCGAACTCGCCGGAGTTGACCGGGCCGGCGCATGAGGATGCGCGTCCAGCAAGGATCGCCGCGCAGGTTTTTTTGTTTGCTATGTTTTTTATACCATATACACCAGTATCTGCAACGGCAAATCCGCATTTGATGTCCAAAACCGTGGGCTCGGGCAGCTCAACGCACGCCGTCCAGGCGAAATCCCTGTCCGTCTGCCATCGCCGCCAACGCCTGTTGCGCCGGCCACGACCGCATGCATCTCCGGGGGCGCCGGGCTGCCGTTACCATTGCAGTCAAATCGAGGAAACCGCCATGACCGTGATCACCAACATCGAAGACCTGCGCGTGCTCGCGCAAAAACGCGTGCCGCGCATGTTCTACGACTATGCCGATTCGGGCTCGTGGACCGAGGGCACCTACCGCGCGAACGAGGCCGATTTCCAGCGCATCAAGCTGCGCCAGCGCGTGGCCGTCAACATGGAAGGGCGCAGCACGCGCACCCAAATGATCGGCCGGGACGTGGCGATGCCGGTGGCGATTGCGCCGACCGGCCTGACCGGCATGCAGCATGCCGACGGCGAAATCCTGGCGGCGCGCGCGGCCGAGAAGTTCGGCATTCCGTTCACGCTGTCCACCATGAGCATCTGCTCGATCGAGGACATCGCCGCGCACACCACCGCGCCGTTCTGGTTCCAGCTCTACGTGATGCGCGACCGCGACTTCATCGAGCGGCTGATCGACCGCGCGAAGGCCGCGAACTGCGGCGCGCTGGTGCTGACCCTCGATCTGCAGATCATCGGCCAGCGCCACAAGGACCTCAAGAACGGCCTGTCGGCGCCGCCCAAGCTCACCCTGCCCAATATCCTCAACATGATGACAAAGCCGCGCTGGTGCCTGGGCATGCTGGGCACGAAACGCCGCAACTTCGGCAACATCTTCGGCCATGTCAAGGGCATCGAGAACATGGGCTCGCTCTCGGAGTGGACGAACAAGCAGTTCGATCCGGCCCTGAATTGGGGCGACGTGGAGTGGATCAAGCAGCGCTGGGGCGGCAAGCTGATCCTCAAGGGCATCCAGGACGTGGAGGATGCGCGCCTGGCCGTGGACAGCGGCGCGGACGCGCTGATCGTCTCGAACCACGGCGGGCGCCAGCTCGACGGCGCGCCCTCCTCCATCTCGGCGCTGCCGGCCATTGTGGAGGCCGTAGGGCACCAGATCGAAGTACACATGGACGGCGGCATCCGCTCCGGGCAGGACGTGCTCAAGGCCCGGGCGCTGGGCGCGCGCGGCACTTACATCGGGCGCTCCATGCTGTACGGTCTGGGCGCGATGGGCGAGGCCGGCGTGACGCGCGCACTGCAGATCATCCACAACGAGCTGGATCTGACCATGGCGTTTTGCGGCCACACCGACATCAATGCGGTGGACAAGGGAATCTTGCTGCCGGGCAGCTACTGAGGCGGGGCCCCTCAGCGGCGCAGTTTCGCACCGCGGATCAGCCGCACGAGGTGGTACAGGAGCCCGGCAAAGGCCGCGGTCCATGCCAGCAGCGACACGCACAGGAAGACAATCGAGAGGAAATCCAGAAAGCCGAGCGACAGGGCATGCGCCATCTCGTACGTGCACACCGCGTACATCCCGTTCGGGAACACCGCGCCCCAGTACAGCGGATCGTACCGGATCGGGGAGCGTTTCACGACATAGCGCCAGATGTCCAGCACCACCAGCATCGGTATCCACCAAGTACCGGTCGCCCAGTAAAAAACCATGAAACCCTTGAGGAACGGTTCCAGCGACTGCAGGAGCGGCGCGCCCGGCGCATTCAAGACCAGCAAGGCACCCGCCAGTGTGGAAATCGCCATGGCCCCCATGTTGATCCAGTAGGTAGGCGTCAGGTCGTCCGGGACAAAATGGAAAAAGGTGTCGCGATAGAAGATGAGCGAGACCATCCATATGTAGAACATTCCGCCCCACAGCCACATCGACAGCGCAAAGAAATTCAGCCCCTCGCGCCAGGGCGGATGGGCGTGCGCGGCCAGCAAGGCGCCAAGCACCGCGAGCGACTGTGTCGCGACGACCGCGAGCAGCCAGCCACCACCGATCCCGTGGTCCAGTTTGGGCTTGACGCTCTTGACAATGAACGCGCTGAAAATGGCATAGGTCAGCCCGCTCCCAAGCAACAGCGCGATCGCTCCCAGGAGCATGGCCACCCGGTCGTTGCCTGCAAGGATCACGAACTGGGCGGCGAGCACGGCCGTTGCCGCCACCGACGTAAAAAATCCCGGCCCCCGCAGATGATCGACCAGATCGCCAAAAAAGCGCTCGGGGTAACGCAGCATGCGCAGCGCATTGAGGCACCACAGCAGGACCCACGCGAGCGCATTGAACCAGAACAGCACAAGCGCGACGATCTCCAGCCCATGCTCGTGCGCCGCGATCGACACAATGCCGGTCGCCATGACCAGGGAGAAATACGACGGCGACAGATCCGCCACGCTGGCCCGCGCGGGCGCCGCGGAGCGGGGTTTTCTGGTTGTGCCCGCATCACTCATGGGTTGGGCCGTGGGTTGCAACGCATGGATTCAATATAGCTGACGCATTGCGCCGTCGCCAGAGCGACTGCGCAATGGCGCATGCGGGCAAGCTGGTCGCGCCGAGACGAGGCACGCCAGGGTTCAAACTCGGATCGAGCCCCGCCCTAGACGCGCCGGTCCGACTTGCGGGGCTTGATGAACCGAATGGAGCGGCGGCTGCGGCGCGCCTCGCGCAAACGCTTGCCATGCGCGGCAATGATGTCACCGCGCGTGAGCATGCCAATCAGCTTGTGTGGCACGGACTGAGTGATCACCATCAGCCGCCCCACCCCCTGGGCCGCCATCAAATCAGCGGCGGCGCGCAGCGAGTGGTCCTCATTGACCATGACTGGCGGATGGGTGACCAGTTCGCCGATGGTCAAGGTGCCCTGCGACTTCGGATTCAGCAACGCGCGCAAGGTCACCAGACCCTTGACCTGCCCCACCTCGTCCATCACCGGGAACTCATAGTGCTGACTCTGCGGCGAGCCCTCGTTGAGCCAGTGCCGCACCTCTTCAAGCGTCTGGTTTGCGCGCAGCGAATAAACCCCGCGCGAGCACACTTTGCCCACGGGGATCTGGTCCAGATAATCCGCCGCGTACTCGGACGGCACACGCACGCCGCGCCGGGCAATCTTCTCGGTCATGATCGTGTTGCGCATGAGCAGCGCGGAAATCAGATAGGCCGCGGTGCAGCCACCGAGCAACGGCAGCAGGCAGGCAGCCTGCCGGGTCGTCTCGAATGAAAATACGATCGCCGTCAGGAATGCACGCGAGGAGCCGGAAAAAATGGCCGCCATGCCCACCAGGGCTGCAATCCGGATATCCACGTGAAACCAGGGCAGCAGCTCATTGACCCCGCTGCCGAGCAAGGCACCGAGAGAGCCGCCAATCATGAACAGCGGCGCCAGCGTGCCGCCCGAAGTACCGCTGCCCAGCGAGATCACCCATGACACAAACTTGAGCGTGCCGAAGGTGAACAGCAGGGCAACGCCAAAATGGCCTTGCACCAGCGCATCGATATTGTCGTAGCCCACACCCAGGGTGCGCGGCTCGATCCAGCCAATGACCCCGGCCACCAGGGCACCCAGTGCCGGCCACCACATCCAGTGGATGGGCAGCTTCTCGAACAGATCCTCGACGCCGTACACCGCCTTGGTCACCCATACCGAGGCAAAGCCGACGATGCCGCCGACCACGACATAAGAGGCGAGCGCCCAGCCCCCGGGCTCGGCCACGTCGGGCATCGGAAATACCGGGGCGGCACCATAGGTGGCATAGCGCACGCCCACCGCCGTGACGGTCGCCAAGGCTACCGGGATCAGGGAGCTCGGGCGCAATTCGAACAGCAGCAGTTCCACGGCCAGTACCAGCGCCGCGAGCGGCGCGCCGAACACCGCCGCCATGCCGGCGGCCGCACCGGCGGCCAGCAGCACCTTGCGTTCATTCGCGGTAACCCGCAGCAACTGGCCGATCAGCGAACCCAGCGCACCGCCGGTGGAAATGATCGGGCCTTCGGCGCCGAACGGGCCGCCGGTGCCGATCGTGAATGCGGCCGACAGGGGTTTGAGCCAGGTAATGCGCGCGGGGATTTTCGACTCGTTGGTGAGGATCTGCTCCATCGCCTCGGGAATGCCATGGCCCTGAATCGCCCGGGACCCCCAACGCGCCATGATGCCGGCGACCAGACCACCAATCGCCGGAAGCAGGATGACCCACGCACCCAAATGATTGTTCGCGGGAGACAGGACAAACGAGCCATGCCTCGCATCCGGGCCCAGCACATCCGACACACGGCCGTAAAAGCAGATGTCGGTAATCAGGTTGATCAGCAGCATCAGCACTTGCGCCACCCAGGCAGCGGCCGCACCCAGAATCAAGGCCAGCGCGCTGATCAACAGGATGCGATGCGTCACCAGCGTCGATTCGCGCGGCATATGCGCCGCATCCAGCGACACGCCCAGGGCCGGCGCCACGGGCAGCGCGTCCGTGCTGCCGAGGGTGCGCACGTCGAGGTGCCCGGCCAGCTTGTCAGTAGGTAAGGTCATGAGAGTCTTCAAAAAGGGAGTCGGAGAGCTTCGCGCCGGCGCCGGGAAAACGACGGGGCCACCCTACCCAGCGCCCGGCAAGACCGGACGGTTCGGGCCAGAACAACCAGCGCCATGAGCTCTGGCCTGCCCCCGGGTTTTGGCACCGGGAACGACCTGCATCGCTGCTCTGAAAAGCTCTGGATTATATCGCGGCGGCGCCCCGTTCGAACCTCTCCCGGAGACTTTGCGCCGCCAGCGATCGGCTACGGCCGCGCTTCCGAGTCAAAGTGGTTCCTCAAATTCGAAATTCAGGATAGGCTCGCGCTACACGGATTGAATTGGCACACAGCCCTTAGTTGGGTTCTCGAGCCTGCAATCCGTGGGAATTTCGCGTGGTCGGTGCGGCCGGCATCGATCGTCCAAACCCTGGTCGAAGGCCTGTCGTCATGACTTCAGATACACACGAGGCAACATCGAGCGCACAGCGCGGAGACTTTTCTCGCAACGACCGGCTGGTCCTTTTGTCGATCTTTGGCATCGTCATCGGCGGCATCAGCACCATCGGGGCCTACGTCCTGTTTGCCGCTATCCGGTTCTTCACCAACCTGTTTTTCTATCAGACGGTTTCGGTCGCGCCGCACTCTCCGGCCGACAATCATCTGGGCGCGTGGGTGATCGTGGTGCCGGCCATTGGCGGACTGATCGCCGGTCTGATGGCGCGCTTTGGCAGCGAGCAGATTCGGGGGCATGGCATTCCCGAGGCGCTGGAATCCATCCTGTTCGGCAAGAGTCGCATGTCGGTCAAGGTGGCGCTGCTCAAGCCGCTGTCCTCCGGCATCGTGATCGGCAGCGGGGGCCCTTTCGGCGCCGAGGGCCCCATCATCATGACCGGCGGGGCTGCCGCCTCGCTGCTGGCGCAGAGATTCAGCCTGACCTCGGCCGAGCGCAAGGCATTGCTCGTGGCCGGGGCTTGCGCCGGCATGACCGCGGTGTTCGGCACACCGCTGGCCGCCGTACTACTCGCCGTGGAATTGCTGCTGTTCGAACTGCGCCCACGCAGCCTGCTGCCGGTCACGCTGGCGTGCACCGTAGCCGGATTCCTGCGCCCGGTCTGGACCCAAGGCGGCCCGCTCTTTGCCATGGCAACACCCGAGCCCAGCGCTGCCGCGATTGCCTCGTGCATTGCAGCAGGGCTGGCGTCGGGAGCCCTGTCGAGCGCCATGACCAACTCGCTGTACTTCATCGAAGATTCATTCAACCGCCTGCGGCTGCACTGGATGTGGTGGCCCGCGTTGGGCGGGCTGGTGATCGGCCTGGGAGGCTATCTCGAGCCACGCGCGCTCGGCGTCGGCTACGACGTGATCGGCGATGTGCTGGCGAACCATCTGGCGCTCACCGCAGTGGCCGCCCTGCTCGTCGTGAAGACGATTATCTGGCTGGTGGCGTTGGGCTCGGGCACGTCGGGCGGCGTACTGGCGCCGCTGATGATGATTGGCGCCGGACTGGGCTGCGTGATGGGGCCATGGCTGCCCGGTGGGGATGTGCGGATGTGGGCACTCGTCTGCATGGCAGCCACGCTGGCGGGCACCATGCGGGCACCGCTGATGGCGGTGGTTTTTGCATTCGGACTGACGCACGATGCGAACGCGTTCCTGCCGACCCTGCTCGGTTGCGCGGTCGCCTACGGGTTTACCGTGATCTTCATGCCGCGCTCGATCCTGACGGAGAAGATCGCGCGACGCGGGCATCACATCTATCGCGAGTACAGCGTCGATCCCATGGAACAGGGCTTCGTCGAAGACGTCATGACCCGTAATGTGACGGCGATCCCCGCGGACATGACCGTCGCGCGGGCGTTGACGACGTTTTTTGGCGCAACCCAGACACAGCGAGCCTATCCGGTGGTGCAGGACGGCCGCTTCATGGGCATGGTGGACCGCAGCCCATTCCAGCATCTCGACGCGCAAGCCGCCACCACGCCAGTCGCCGCGCTGGTGGCGAACCAGCCCCTGGAATACGCGCTGCCGTCTGAAAACTGCCGCGCCGTCGCCTCGCGCATGGCCGCATTCGGGCTGCAGCGAATGGCAGTCATCGAGTCCCCCGAGTCGCATCGCCTGCTCGGCATTGTGAGCCGCAGCGATCTGCTCAAGCCAGTCGAACACCTGCACGAGGAAGAGTCGCGGCGCGAACGCTTTAACTTCCGGTCACCGTACCCGGACGATCACCAGATGCCTTGATCATCCACGTCACGGCGGCAGCATCGCGCTGATGTCGGCGTGGCTCACCGCGCTGCGGGTGAAATCGAAAGTGCCGTGATCGCGCATCTCGCGCCCGGCGCGCAGCATGGCGCCGAAAGCGGCCCGCGCGAGAGAGCCCCCAATGCTGACCCGCTTCACGCCCAGCTTGGAAAGTGCCTCCAGCGTCAGGTCCATGCCCTGCAATCCCGCGAGCACATTGATGGGACGATCCACGGAACTGACAACGGCAGCAATGTCAGGCGCAGTCTTCAGGCCCGGCGCGTACAGCACATCCGCGCCCGCTTCCTGGTAGGCCTGCAATCGTGCGATCGTGTCCTTCAGATCGGGACGGCCGTGCAGATAGTTTTCGGCGCGCGCGGTCAGCATGAATGGAAACGGCAACGCGCGCGCCGCAGCCACGGCGGCGCGGATGCGCTCGACCGCCACGTCCAGCGGATAGATCGGATCGCCAGGGCGCCCGGTCGAATCTTCGATGGAGCCGCCAACCACGCCCGCCGCTGCCGCGCGCGCGATCGTCTGGGCCACGGTCTGCGGGTCGTCGCCAAAGCCGTTTTCCAGATCCGCGCTGACCGGCAGCTCCGTGGCTGATGCCAGCTCGGCCAGGTGCAGCATCATCCCGTCGGCGCCGACCACGCCGTCGCGCCGGCCCGTCGAGAATGCGTAACCGGCGCTGGTGCTGGCCAGCGCCTCGAAACCCAGCGCCGCCAGCAGCCGCGCCGTGCCGGCGTCCCAGGGATTGGGGATGATGAATGCTTGGGGCTGCTGGTGCAGCGCACGAAACCTGTTGGCTTTTTCCTGCTGAGTCGGCATCACTTTCCCTTTCCGGAGCGTATGGAGCGGCAAGCCGGCGCCCGGCTCGTGCCACCCCGATTCTGCGCCGGCTCGGCCGTCAGCGTTGCCCGTGCGGCCGGGCTGGGAGCGTCTTCAAGTAGGCGTACACCGCCTGTGCATCGGTGTCGTCGAGCTGACCCAGCGATTCAAACGGCATCACGGCAATGGCCGAGCCGTCCGGTCGCTTGCCGCTGCGCAGCATTGCAATGAAATGAGCGGCGTCCGGATACCGGCCCATCACGCTGCCATCGCCCGGCGTCAGGTTCGCGGCGGCGGGCCAACTGGGCGGGGATCCGGGAATCCTGCCGCCCGACAACCCCGCTCCGTGGCAGCCCATGCACATGTTCGCCACATACGCGCCATACGCCGCCGTGACGCCCGCTGCAATCGGCTGCTGCGGTGGCAGCGAATGGTCGATCGTTCCGGCGGCATCGGGAATCACGCCGACGCCATAAAGAATTTTCACCGGCAGCGGAAGCTCCACCACGGCAGCGCCGCCCGGCAGGGGCGGCAGGCTCTTGAGGTACGCTATCAACGCCCCCACGTCCGCGTCGGTGAGCCGGTTGAATTCCTCGGACGGCATGATGAAAACCGGCCGGCCATCGGGCTTGACGCCTTGCCGGATGGTGCGCACCCAGTCCACGACCTGGTACCCCGCGACCACCCCGCTGGGCGTGATATTGGGGCCCGCAACGCGCAGGCCGTTGGGGTCGTTGATGAATTCGCGCCCGCCGCCGTTCACGCCATGGCACTCGGTGCAGCCGCGCGACAGGAACAGATAGCGCCCCCGTTCCAGGCTCGCCGGATCGTCCGGCACGGCGACCGCCTGCACCGACACATCCACGTGGCGCATCCTTTTGCGCTCACCCAGTTGAGTGCCCAGCACCGCGGCCGCGACGACGAGCAGCAGCCCCGCTGCGAGGAACCAGGCGCCCCATTTGATCCAGCGCTTCATGCCCATCTCCTCCGGAATTGACGTGTCGAACTCTTTTACTTTTTCTTTACCTAACTTTACGTCGGCAACTCTAGGCGCGGCGCGGCGCGATGTCAAACCCCGAAATCCTTCGCGGCCTCGTCCTTGCTATCCTGCTGCGCATGAATGCCCCGCCACGCCGCATTGCGCACCTCGACATGGACGCGTTTTACGCGTCGGTCGAGTTGCTGCGCTATCCGCAGCTCCGGGGCTTGCCAGTCGTCATTGGCGGTGCGCGGCGCAGGGAGGACGAGGCACTGCGGCTGGTACAGGACGAGCGCGGACTGGCTGGCATCCCGGCCTGTGCCTTTCCGCTGCTGCGCGACTACACGGGACGCGGCGTCATCACCACCGCGACCTACGCGGCGCGCCAGTTCGGCGTGGGCTCCGCACTGGGCCTGATGAAGGCGGCCAGGCTGTGCCCGCAGGCCATTTTGCTGCCGGTGGACTTCGACGAGTACCGCAAGTATTCGCGCCTGTTCAAGGCCATCATCGTGGAGATCGCGCCGCAGATGGAAGACCGCGGCGTGGACGAGGTGTACATCGACTTCACCGACGTGCCCGGCGGCCAGCGCGAGGGCGGGCGGGTGCTGGCTCGCCTGATCCAGCGGGCCATTTTCGAACGGACCGGGCTGACCTGCTCGATCGGCGTGGCGCCGAACAAACTGATCGCCAAGATGGCCAGCGAGTTCAACAAACCCAATGGCATCAGCATCATCCACGAAGCCGATTTGCAAACCCGCATCTGGCCGCTGGCCTGCCGCAAGATCAACGGCATCGGGCCGAAGGCGGACGAGAAACTCGCGCGGCTTGGCATCCACACGATAGGCGAGCTCGCGGCGCGGGAGCGCGCATGGCTGATCGAGCACTTCGGCAAGGCCACCGGCGCGTGGATGCATGAAGCCGCGCACGGCCGCGATGAGCGCCCCGTGGTGCTGGCGAGCGAGCCGGTTTCGATCAGCCGCGAAACCACGTTCGAGCGCGACCTGCACGCGGTGCGCGACCGCGCCGAGCTGGGCGCGATCTTCACCGCGCTGTGCGAGAAACTGGCCGGCGACCTGCAGCGCAAGGGCTATGTGGCCAAGACCATCGGCATCAAGCTGCGCTACGACGACTTCAGGGGTGTGACACGCGACCACACCATGGACCGCCCCACCGACGACGCGAAAGCTATCCGCCACATCGCCGGCCTGTGCCTCAAGCGCGTGCCGCTCGAGCGGCGGCTGCGCCTGCTGGGCGTGCGCGTGGGCTCGCTGCAAAGCACGGCGCAGGGCCGGGAATCTGCATCAAACAGGCCTCAAGCCCTTACCAAATCTGCATCACCAACTATTGATTCAATAGCGACCACGAAACAACTCTTCTAAACCGGGGCGCGCCGGTTCAGGGCGTGCCTCGGGAACCCGCTCATTTGGCAGGCGCGGGTTCCTTCGGCACGGTCAGTGTCGCCAGATACGCAACGATGTCGGCGCGGTCCTGCGGGTTGTCCACCTCGTAGTTCATCTTCTGGCCCGGCACCAGGGCTTCCGGGTTCGTCAGCCACTTCAGCAGCTTCGCTTTGGTCCAGATGAAATGGCTGTGCGCGAGCGCCGGCGAGTAGTCGTAGCCCGGCACGCTGCCGGACATGCGCCCGACGACGCCCCGGTGCATCGGCCCCACGCTGTTGGAGTCCACGGCATGGCAGACGCTGCAGCGCGCCTCCCACAGGGTCTTGCCGCGCGCCGCGGAACCCACGTCATCCTGCGCGCTCGCCACCGATGCGCCCCCAACCAGCAACAGCGCAGCCAGCGCACCGGCCAGCCGCTGTCTGCCGCCGGCCACGCTCAGGCTCCGAAGCTCAGCGCATTGTTCGGCAAGGGCTTGCCGAGCGCGCCGAGCAGCGCCGTGTAATGCATGGTCTCGTCCGCCGCGATGCGCCCCGCCACCTTGGCCAGGTCACGGTTGCCGAACGACGGAATCACGCCAAGATATGCGTTGGTGGCGCCGAGTTCCAGCCGGGTTGCCAGCTCCAGCACGTCGGTCTGGTTCTTCAGCGTGTTGGCCTGCAGTTCGGTGGCGTACTGGGCCAGCGACTTGTCGGCGACGGGCTTGCCGCCCAGCTTGTTGATGGTCGCAATCAGGGCATCGCGGTGCGCCTTGTGCTGGCTCTGGAACAGCACGGCCACCTTGAGCGGGCCCGGCTGCAGCAGGCCGCTCTCGGCGCCGAGCTGATACGCGCCGATCGCCTCGAACTCGAGGCCGAGCGCGACATTCAGGATGCCGACGTCGTGCGACATGTCGCCGCCCATGCCTTGGGCCAGGGCTTCGTTGCCGGCCAGCATGGCCACGGCCACGGCGGACAGGGTGCCGGTGGCACCCAGGAACGAACGACGCGATGCCGGGGTGGGGGTAATGAGTTGCATGTGAATCTCCTTGTGATTGCCGTCACCGAAATGGTCGCGACACCGGCTTTACGCGACGACGGGCTGCCCCGGATTCAAATTACTGTAGTGATTTTGTCAACTATTGAAACATTGAATCCACCGGCTCTATCGGCGCGTAACAGGTGTGACCGCATTTTTCCCACCCACCCCACCGAAGGAGACATTGAATGAAACACCCCCTGAATGCGCTGGCCATTGCCGTGGCCGGTCTGCTATGCGTTGGCGCCGCGGCACCGGCGCTGGCCGATACCGGCAAGCTGCTGCTGACTGGCGGCGTCAGCAGCGTGGACGGCGCCGCGGGCGGGGGGCTGACGCCCTGGGCCGTGATCGGCACCAACGCCACGGCCGACGAGGTCGGCGGCAGCGCGTACCTGAGCCGCGTCAACACCCAGGACTACGGTCTCACCGGCTACGGCGCGGCCATCGGGATACATGACCGCTACGAGTTCTCCGTCGGGCGCCAGGACTTCAACACCGGCGTCACCGGCGCCGCACTGGGCCTGCCGGGCCTGCATCTGCGCCAAACCATCGTCGGCGTGAAGGCACGGGTCGCCGGCGATGCCATTTTGAACAGCGACAGCTGGATGCCGCAGGTGGCGGTGGGCGCGGAATTCAAGTCGCTGGACAGCAGCGGCCTGGACGGCAC
>SCRU01000035.1 GCA_004323695.1 Burkholderiaceae bacterium | reverse complement strand
GTCCACCGCGCCGGAGCGCACCAGCGAATCGACGATCTCGAGCGCCTGCTCGCCGGTGTCGGGCTGGCTGATCAGCAGGTCCTGCAGGTTCACGCCGAGTTTTTGCGCGTACTGGATGTCGAGCGCGTGTTCGGCATCGACGAAGGCACAGGTGCCGGCCAGCTTTTGCATCTCGGCGATTACCTGCAGGGTGAGCGTGGTCTTGCCCGACGACTCCGGACCATAGATTTCCACCACGCGGCCGCGCGGCAGGCCGCCCACGCCGAGTGCAATGTCGAGCCCGAGCGAGCCGGTGGAGACCACCTGGATGTCCTCGATCACCTCGCCTTCGCCCAGCCGCATGATCGTGCCCTTGCCAAACTGCTTCTCGATCTGGGCCAGGGCGACCTGCAGGGCCTTGGCTTTTTCGCTGTTGGGGGCGAGGCCCTTGACGGGTGCATCCATGAGAAACTCCTTGAAAATCAACGATTGAATCAACGCTTCGCGAACCACATCCGGCGCCGCGCGCTCTGTTTTTAACGACAGGCTGGATGCTTGAACAGTAGTTTAAGCTCACCCGTCAAACAAAGTAAACCAGATTTTTGGTCAATTTGGTTTACTATTTACGGGTGCCCGAAATCACCCTGCAAACGCCTGGCGACGACGGTTGGCGGCAAACCCATCTGGGCCGGCTGCTGGGCCACGCGATGCGCCGCTTCGACGAGCGCGTGCTGGCGCTGATGGCGCAGAACATCGAGGTGCCGCTGGCCTTGTCGAACCTGGCGGCGCGCGGCCAGGTCAGCGCGGCCCACATCCACATCACGCGCCACCTGGCGCTGGCCGGCTCGCGCCTGACCGAGCTGGCGGACGCCGCCGGCGTGAGCAAGCAGGCCATGGGCCACCTGGTGGACCAGTGCGAAGCCTGGGGGCTGGTGAGGCGCGAGGCCGACGCCCGCGACGCGCGGGCGCGCCGGGTCTGCTTCACCCCCACGGGGCTGGACTGGCTGCAGGCTTTCAAGGATGCCGTGACGCAGGCCGAGGCCGAATTTCGCGCCGACGTGGGCGCGCCCGTCGCCACCGTCGCGATGATCGGGCTGGAGATCTACGCGGCCTGGAAGCCGGCGCGGCCCTAGCCGGGGCCGGCCGGCGCGGAGGCCGCCCCGGAAGCCGGGACGGCGGGCGCCGTGGCAGCCGCCGCGGCCGGTGCCGCCCTGAGCGGGCCCGGGGCGATCTTCAGCAGCTGCAACTCCTGCGGCTTGATCTGCTGCGCCAGGCGCTGGGGCTCGGACTGCTGCTCGGGCCCGAAGCCCGCCGCGCGCAGCAGATCGTGCGACCAGGCAAAGTAGACCCCGTTCGCCAGCACCAGCAGCAGGGCCAGCAGCCGGATCATGGCTGGCCCGCCGCCGGGCCCGGGCGCGCATGCAGGGGCCGCACGCTGACCTCGGAGCTGGTGATCTGCTGCATGCCGGCCGTGGTGTGCACCAGCAGCGCGCCGGCCTCGGTCACGCCATGCGCGCTGCCGGTGATGGTGCCGCCCTGCGCATCGGCCACGCTGACCTCGCGCTCCCGCAGCACGTCGCGCACGTTGAAACGCGCCTGGAACGGCGCAAAACCCAGGGCCTCGAAGGCTTGCACCGCCTGCACCAGCGGCACTGCCAGCCGCACCAACGCCTGCGCCGCGCCCACGCCGGGCAGCAACTCCTGCAGCCCGCCGGCGGGCATGGCCAGGCCGGCGGCGTGCGGCGCCGTGACATTCAGGCCCACGCCGATCACCGCGTAGCGCAGCGCGCCGATGCTGGCGGTCTCGATCAGGATACCGCCCAGCTTGCGCTCGCCGTGCGCATCGCCCAACCACAGGTCGTTCGGCCACTTGAGCCGCACCTCGGGGTGCAGGCTCTCGGCCACGCCAACGCCCACGGCCAGGGACAGGCCGGACCAGTCCGGCGGCGCGAGCGGCAAGCCCAGCGAGAAGGTCAGCGATGCGCCCGGGGCGCTGCGCCAGGGGCGCCCGAGCCGGCCGCGCCCGGCGGTCTGCTGCTCGGCCACGAGCAGGACCGGCGCCATGTGTCCACTGCGGGCGCGGCGCATCAGCTCGGTGTTGGTGGAATCGATCTCGGGCAGCACCTCGACACTGAAACCGGGCAGGACTGGCGCCAGCGCCCGCTCGATCGATCGTTGTGGCCAGAGAATGGCCCCTGTGCTCATGGTTTCAGGCCTTGCGCCGCTTCGGCGCCAGCAGGGTGCCGCGGCAGTTTTTCGCGCCGCACCAGCACGGGTACTCGGCTTTCAGCCTGGGCGTGTAGCGCTCGTCGATGATCAGGCCGTAGTCGTAGTTGAGTTCCTCGCCCGCGCGGATGTTGCGCAGCGCCTTGATGAAGACGCGGCCGCCCTGTTCGTCGGCTTCGCAGTTCGGATCGCACGAGTGGTTGATCCAGCGCGCGGAGTTGCCGCCCACCTTGGCATCGATCACGTGTTTTTCGTCGATGTGAAAAAAGAACGTATGGTTCGGATCCTTGGGATCATGCGGATGGCGCGCCTGCGCGGTCTTCCAGGTCACGACCTCGCCCACATACTCGATCAGGGTTTCGCCCTCGGCGATATCCTGCACGGCGAAAACGCCCTTGCCGTGAACGCCGGAGCGGCGGGTCTGGATGCGGCGGCCTGATGCATGCGGCGGTTTTTGGGGCACGGCAGAAATTTGGTATGGTGAATTGTGTGGGCGCGTGCGCGCCCACGTGTGCATGTGCGTGCGCCCGCGCGCCCGCGAGAGAACCGGATTGTAGTCAGATGAAAAACGCCGCTTTGAATAAAACCCTGGTCATTGCCGAAAAACCATCAGTCGCGCAGGACATCGTGCGTGCGCTTGCGCCCACGGCCGGCAAGTTCGAGAAGCACGACGAGTATTTCGAAAGTGACGGCTACATCGTGTCCAGCGCCGTCGGCCATTTGCTGGAGATCCAGGCACCCGAGGAGTTCGACGTCAAGCGCGGCAAGTGGAGTTTTGCCCACCTGCCGGTGATCCCGCCGTACTTCGACCTGAAACCGGTGGAGAAAACCAGGACCCGGCTGAATGCCGTGATCCGGCTCGCCAAGCGCAAGGACGTGACCGAGCTCGTGAACGCCTGCGACGCGGGGCGCGAGGGTGAGCTGATCTTCCGCCTGATCGAGCAATACGCCGGCAGCGAGAAGGGCGGCAAGACCACACCGCTGGGCAAGCCGGTGCGCCGGCTGTGGCTGCAGTCGATGACGCCGCAGGCGATCCGCGACGGCTTCGCGCAACTGCGCAGCGAAAAACAGATGCGCGGGCTGGCCGACGCGGCGCGCTCGCGCTCCGAGGCCGACTGGCTGGTCGGCATCAACGGCACGCGCGCCATGACCGCGTTCAACTCGCGCGATGGCGGCTTCTTCTTGACCACGGTGGGCCGCGTGCAGACGCCGACGCTGTCGGTGGTGGTGGAGCGCGAGGAGCAGATCCGCAAGTTCATCAGCCGTGACTACTGGGAAGTGCACGCCAGCTTTCGGGCCGAGGCGGGCGAGTACCCGGCCAAATGGTTCAACCCCGCGCACAAGCGCGATGCCGACGACGCCGAGAAAAAGGCGGATCGCGTCTGGTCGGAGCAGGAAGCCCAGGCCATTGCCGACGCGGTGCGCGGCCAGCCTGCCAGCGTCGCCGAGGAGAGCAAACCCACGACGCAGGCGTCGCCACTGCTGTTCGACCTGACCTCGCTGCAGCGCGAGGCCAACGGCAAGTTCGGCTTTTCGGCCAAGACCACGCTGTCCATCGCGCAAAGCCTGTACGAGCGGCACAAGGCGCTGACCTATCCGCGCACCGACTCGCGCGCGCTGCCCGAAGACTATGTGCCGGTGGCGCGCCAGACCTTCGAGATGCTGGCGGGCAGCCCCATGAAACACCTGGCACCGCATGCGGCCACGGCGCTCAAGGGCAACTACATCAAGCCCAGCAAACGCATCTTCGACAACGCCAAGGTGAGCGATCACTTCGCCATCATTCCCACGCTGCAGGCGCCGCACGGCCTCTCCGAAGCCGAGCAAAAACTGTACGACCTGGTGGCGCGCCGCTTCATGGCGGTGTTTTTCCCGAGTGCCGAATACCTGGTGACGACCCGCATTAGTGCAGCCTTGGGACATAGTTTCAAGACCGAGGGCAAGGTGCTGGTGAGGCCGGGCTGGCTCGCGATCTACGGCAAGGAAGCGGCCGACGAAGTCGCCGACGCGAAGGACGGCGACAAGGGCCAGAGCCTGGTGCCGGTCAAGCCAGGCGAGCGGGTCACGGCCCTGTCCGTCGAAACCAGGGGGCTCAAAACCCGCCCGCCCGCGCGCTACTCCGAGGCCACGCTGCTCGGGGCCATGGAGGGCGCCGGCAAGACCATCGACGATGATGAGCTGCGCGAAGCCATGCAGGAAAAGGGCCTGGGCACGCCGGCCACGCGCGCGGCCATCATCGAAGGCCTGATCAACGAGAAATACATGTTGCGTGAAGGCCGCGAGATGATCCCCACGGCCAAGGCGTTCCAGCTCATGACGCTGCTGCGCGGGCTCGGCGTGGAAGAGCTCTCCAAGGCCGAACTGACGGGCGAATGGGAATACAAGCTGGCGCAGATGGAGCACGGCAAGCTCAGCCGCGAATCCTTCATGGCCGAGATCGCCGCGATGACCGAGCGCATGGTCAAAAAAGCCAAGGAATACGACCGCGACACCATTCCAGGTGACTACGCGACCTTGCAGGCGCCCTGCCCGAACTGCGGCGGCATCGTGAAGGAAAACTACCGCCGCTACAGCTGCACCGGAAAGAGCGGCAGCGGCGCCGACGCCTGCGGCTTCTCGTTCGGCAAGACGCCGGCGGGGCGCACCTTCGAGGTGGCCGAGGTCGAGCAGTTTTTGCGCGACAAGAAGATCGGCCCGCTGGAGGGCTTCCGCTCCAAGGCGGGCTGGCCGTTCACGGCCGAGATGGTGCTCAAGTTCGACGAGGAAACCAAAAACTTCAAGCTGGAGTTCGACTTCGGCGACGACAAAAACGCGGCCGAGACCGGCGAGCTGGTGGATTTCTCGAGCCAGACCTCGCTCGGCCCCTGCCCCAAATGCGGCAGCGCCGTATTCGAGCATGGCAAGAGCTACGTTTGCGAAAAGTCCGTGCCCACTGCCGCGCAGGCCACGCCCACCTGCGACTTCAAGAGCGGCCAGATCATCCTGCAGCAGCCGGTCGTGCGCGAGCAGATGAGCAAGCTGCTGGACAGCGGCAAGACCGACCTGCTCGACAAGTTCGTCTCGATGCGCACGCGCCGCCCTTTCAAGGCCTTCCTCGCCTGGGACAAGGAGGCCGGCAAGGTGAATTTCGAGTTCGCGCCGTCCAAGTTCCCGCCGCGCAAGACGGCCGCCAGAACAGCAGCGCCCGAGGCGGCAGCGGCCAAGGCAGCACCGGTGAAGACGGCGCGCAAGGTCGCGGCCAAGGCCCCGGCGAAGAAAGCTGCGGCCAAAACCACGGCGGCGAAAACGCCGCGTCAGTCAGCCGCGAGGCCCGGCGCCGGCCTGACCCCGAGCGCGGCGCTGGCCGCCGTGATCGGCGCCCAGCCGGTGGCGCGCACCCAGGTGATCAAGAAGCTGTGGGACTACATCAAGGCGAACGGCCTGCAGGACGCCGCCAACAAGCGCGCGATCAACGCCGACGACAAGCTCAAACCCGTGTTCG
>SCRU01000034.1 GCA_004323695.1 Burkholderiaceae bacterium | reverse complement strand
TTCTTCGCGTCCAAGGGGCACACCGTGGTGCCGTCGAGCCCGCTGGTCCCGGCGAACGACCCGACGCTGATGTTCACCAACTCGGGCATGGTGCAGTTCAAGGACGTGTTCCTGGGCACCGACCAGCGCTCCTACCAACGTGCCGTGTCGGTGCAGGCTTGCCTGCGTGCCGGCGGCAAGCACAACGACCTGGAGAACGTCGGCTACACCGCGCGGCATCACACCTTCTTCGAGATGCTGGGAAATTGGAGCTTCGGCGACTACTTCAAGCGCGAATCGATCGAGTGGGGCTGGGAACTGCTCACGAAGGTCTATGGCCTGCCCGCCGACAAGCTGCTGGCCACCGTCTATCACGAGGACGACGAAGCCTATGACATCTGGACCAAGGTGGTTGGTCTGGATCCCTCCCGCGTGATCCGCATCGGCGACAACAAGGGCGGCAAGTACAAGAGCGACAACTTCTGGATGATGGCCGACACCGGCCCGTGCGGTCCCTGCTCGGAAATCTTCTACGACCATGGTCCGGAGATTCCCGGCGGGCCGCCCGGCAGCCCCGACGAGGACGGCGACCGCTTCATCGAGATCTGGAACCACGTGTTCATGCAGTTCGACATGAAGGAGGACGGCAGCGTGACGAAGCTGCCCGCCCCCTGCGTGGACACCGGCATGGGCCTGGAGCGGCTCGCCGCCATCCTGCAGCACAAGCACAGCAACTACGAGATCGACCTGTTCGAGGCGCTGATCAAGGCGGCCGCGCGCGAGACCGGTTGCGACGATCCGGGTAACAAGAGCCTGCGTGTGATTGCCGACCATATCCGCGCGACCGCCTTCCTGGTCAGCGACGGCGTGATCCCGGGGAACGAAGGGCGCGGCTACGTGCAGCGGCGCATCATCCGGCGCGCGATTCGCCACGGCTACCAGCTCGGCCAGAAGTCTCCGTTCTTCTACAAGCTGGTGCCCGACCTGGTGGCGTTGATGGGCGAGGCTTACCCTCATCTGGCCAGTCAGCGCCAGCGCATCATGGACGTGCTCAAGGCCGAAGAGGAGCGCTTCTTCGAAACGCTGGAGCACGGCATGGCGATCCTCGATTCGGCACTGGCCGAAGGCACCCACGTGCTGCCCGGAGACGTCGCCTTCAAATTGCACGATACCTACGGCTTTCCGCTCGATCTGACCAACGACGTCTGTCGCGAGCGTGGGGTGACAGTGGACGAGGCCGGCTTCAACGCCGCGATGGAGAAGCAAAAGGCACAGGCGCGTGCGGCCGGCAAGTTCAAGATGGACCGCGCGCTCGAATACGCGGGGGCCGCCAACACTTTCACGGGTTACGACGAACTCGCGCATGCTAGCAAGGTAGTAGCTATCTATAAAGACGGAGCAACGGTTTCCGTGCTGAATGATGGTGAAGCCGGAATCTTGGTGCTGGACACCACGCCGTTCTACGCCGAGAGCGGCGGCCAGGTGGGCGACAGGGGCACGATCAGCGCGGACGGCGTGCTCTTCAATGTCGCCGACACGCAAAAAATCAAGGCCGATGTATTCGGTCATCACGGCAGGCTCACGCAGGGCAGGCTCAAGGTGGGCGACGCGGTCACAGCGCAGGTCGACACGGCCGCGCGCGCCGCAACCATGCGCAACCACAGCGTCACGCACCTGATGCACAAGGCGCTGCGCGAAGTGCTGGGCGCGCACGTGCAGCAGAAGGGCAGCCTGGTCGATGCCGAGAAGACGCGCTTCGACTTTGCGCACAACGCGCCCGTGACACCCGCGCAGATTAGGGACATCGAGGCGCGCGTGAACTCCGAGATCCTGGCCAACGGGGCTACGCAGGCGCGCGTGATGGACATCGAGTCCGCCCAGAAGACCGGCGCCATGATGCTGTTCGGTGAGAAGTACGGTGACCAAGTTCGCGTGCTCGACATCGGCAGCAGCCGCGAGCTGTGCGGCGGAACGCACGTGGCGCGCACAGGCGACATCGGCCTGTTCAAGGTGGTGGGCGAGGGCGGCGTGGCGGCCGGCGTGCGCCGCATCGAGGCGGTGACGGGCGCGAATGCGCTGGCGTACCTGCAGTCGCTGGAGGCCACAGTGCATGAAGCGGCCGGCGCGCTCAAGACGCCTGCCGCGGAGCTGACGCAGCGTATTGGCGGCACGCTGGAGCACATCAAGGCGATGGAGAAGGAAATCGCGCAGCTCAAGGGCAGGCTCGCTTCCAGCCAGGGCGACGAACTGGCGGGCCAGGCTGTCGATGTGAAGGGCCTCAAGGTGCTCGCGGCCAGGCTCGACGGCGCCGACGCCAGGACCCTGCGTGACACGCTGGACAAGCTCAAGGACAAGCTCAAGACCGCGGCCATCGTGCTCGCCACGGTGGACGGCGACAAGGTGCAGATCGCGGCTG
>SCRU01000033.1 GCA_004323695.1 Burkholderiaceae bacterium | reverse complement strand
GAACAACCGGCGCCGCTTTTCCGAGAAGTTCGCGACCTGGGACATCATCCGCAAGTACAACAAGGACTACAAGCTGATCTTCATCGGCGACGCGACCATGAGCCCGTACGAAATCCTGCAGCCCGGCGGCAGCGTGGAGTACAACAACGAGGAAGCCGGCGCCGAGTGGCTGCAGCGTCTGACCAGCGCCTTCCCCAAATTCGCCTGGATCAACCCCGAGCCGCAGGGCGTGTGGCAGTACCGCCAGAGCATCAGCGTGATCCAGCAGCTGGTGAGCCACCGCATGTACCCGTTGACGCTCAAGGGGCTCGAAGAGGCGATGCGGCTGCTCAGCAAATAAAGTAGGGCCGGCGATAGCGCCGTAGTTCAACGGACGGTCGAGAACATCGCGTTCCAATAATCCGAAGCCATCAAGAACGCCGAAGCGACCTTTCAGACGCTGCTGGCGCGTTCGTTCAGCAACGATAGTTATGAGTGAAATCGGCCTCTAGCCCTTATGAGTCAATGTAAGATTGCTATATAATAAATAGCAATTGCAGTAACAACGCCCGAAAGCAGGCGTGCGCAGCACCGACAGTCCTGTGATCCGATCTTGCGGCGCATCCAGCGATTTCGTTGCGGGGCCGCTTGCGGCCAACGGCGGGAGTTCGCGCATTCCACAACTGCTATATATTGATTGGCACAACACACCCTTCAAGAGAACCGCATGGCTATCCAATCCATTCTGAAATCCACCGTGGCGGCACTGGCGTTCGTCGCCAGTGGGTCGCTTTTCGCACAGGGCAAGCCCATCGATGCCGCGGCGTTCGACGCGCTGGTCGCGCAGGGCCCCGTCGCCAGCGCTGCGACTATTCGCTCGAGCACCTGGGCCAGCAAGATCAAGCAGGCGGGCACGCTGCGCCTGGGCGGCACGCAAACCTCTAATCTTTTCTCGCAGCTCAACGAGAAGGACGGCAAGATGCGCGGCTTCGACGCCGGTCTGGCGCAACTCATCGCGCGCTACATCCTGGGCAATGGGGCCAAGGTCCAGTTCACACAGGTGACCTCGTCCACGCGCGAGCAGGTGCTCATCAATGATCAGGTGGACATGGTGCTGGCCACCTACTCCATCACCCCCGCCCGCGCCGAGAAAGTCTCGTTCGCCGGCCCGTACTACACCTCGCAGGCCGGGGTGCTGGTCAAGGCGAACAACAACACGATTCATTCGTACAAGGATCTGGCCGGCAAGAAGGTGGCCACGCAGGCCGGCTCCACGGGGCCTGCGATCCTGGCGCAGTTCGCGCCCAAGGCGGTCGTGCAGGAGTTCCAGACGCACCAGGAAGCCCTGGATGCACTGCGCCAGGGACGCGTGGACGCCTATGTGACCGACTACACGCTGCTGCTCAACGCCCTGAGCCTGGGCACCGGCGACGCGAAGCTGGCGGGCGCGCCCTTTGGTGCGCCGGACCCCTACGGCGTGGGGCTGCCCAAGGGCTCGGACGGGGTGGCCTTTGTCAATGCCTTTCTGAAGAAGCTGGAAGCCGATGGCACCTGGGCCAAGCTGTGGACCATTTCCATTGGACAGCGCACCGGCAGCACCGCCGTTCCGGTGCCGCCCGTCATTCCCTAGCCCATGGGCGACGTTTCCAGGCTTCTGGTCGACTATGGGCCTGCCTTCGGGCAGGCCCTTTTGCTGACCTGGAAGCTCACGGTGCTGTCGTTCGTGCCCGGCTTCCTGCTGGGCGTGCTGGTGACGGTGCTTCGGCTCTTTCCGCTGCCGCCGCTGCGCTTCGCCCTGACCGTCTACGTCGAGATCTTCCGCAACATTCCCAGCGTGGCGCTGCTGATCTTCATCGTGTTCGCGCTGCCCGATCTCAACGTCCTGATCGACTATGAGCCCAGCGTGATCCTGACCCTGGCGCTGGTCGCCTCGGCCTTCACGGCGGACTACCTGCGCGCCGGCATCAACACCGTCGCCGGCGGCCAGGTCGAGGCCGCGCTCAGCCTGGGGCTACGGCCGCTGCAAGTCATCACCGCGGTGGTCTTGCCGCAGGCGCTGCGCGCGGTGGTGCAACCCATGACCTCGCTGCTGATTGCGCTGATGCTGTCGACCTCGCTGGCGTCGCAGGTGCCGTTTCCGGGCCGGGAGCTCACCGCGCTCGTGTCCAAGATCGCCACCGACTCCGCCGCCGGCATGGCTGCGTTCGCGGTAGCCGCCGCGATGTACGTGGCGACCGGGTTGCTCATTGCCTGGGCGGGCGCCATCCTGGAAAAGAAGGCGCGGATACTGCGATGAGCCGGCCCCTGGAAGACATTCTGTTTGCCGCTCCAAGCCCCCGGGCCCTGGCCGTCACACGGGTGGCGAGCGTGATCGCGGCGGCCGTGTTGCTCGGGCTGGTCGCGGGTATCGTGTTCCGGTTCCATGCCGCAGGGCAGCTCGATGCCCGCCACTGGGAGTTCTTTGCCTGGCCGACGACCTGGTCCTTCCTGGGCCGGGGCCTGCTTGGCACCATGGCGTCGGCGGCGATGGCCGCCGTCATCGCGCTGGGCCTCGGGCTGGCGCTGTTGCTGGGGCGCCTGGCGCGACCGCGGCTGGTGCGTTGGCCGAGTGTCGCGGCCATCGAGTTCTTGCGCGGTACGCCGTCACTGCTGCTGATCTACGTGTTTTTTCTGGTACTGCCGCAGGTCGGGATCAAGCTGGGCACCTACTGGATGTTGACGCTGCCCATCAGCCTTGGCACGGCCGCCGTGGTGGCCGAGGTCTACCGCGCGGGTGTGCTGGCCGTGCCGCGCGGCCAGACCGATGCGGCGCGCAGCCTGGGGCTGACCGAAGCTCAGGTTTTTTTCGCTGTCGTGTTTCCCCAGGCGCTGCGCTACATTGTCCCGGCCCTGGTCGCGCAACTGGTCATCGTGGTCAAGGACACCACCTTCGGCTACGTCGTCACCTATGGCGAGCTGATGCAGAACGCCAAGGTGCTGATCGCCAACTACCATGCGCTGGTGCCTGTGTACCTCGTGGTCGCGGCCCTGTACTGCCTGGTGAATTACGCGATATCCCGGGCGAGCCAGCGGCTCGGTGGGCCGATGCATTGACCGTCTGGCAATACAATGCCCGCTGTCCTCCCTGTAGTTCAATGGATAGAACGAGTGCCTCCTAAGTGCTAGATGTGGGTTCGATTCCCGCCGGGGGGACCACAACACCCATGCCATCTTTTGCGTCATCGCGGCGCGGCGCGCTGTCCGCGCTGCTCGTCACCATCCTGATCTGGGCGTACAGCTGGATCGTAATGAAGCAGGTGCTGGCGCACACCGGGCCGCTCGACTTCGTGGCGCTGCGTTTCCTGCTGGGGGCGGCGGTGCTGTTTGCGGCGATGTTGTTCGCGCGCCAATCGCTGCGCCCGCCGCCGCTGTGGCCCACGGTGTTGATCGGGCTGTTCCAGACCGCCGCGTTTCAGGGCATGGAACAACTGGCCTTGCTGAGCGGCGGCGCCGGGCACGTGGCGCTGCTGGCCTACACCATGCCGTTCTGGGCCGTGCTGCTGGCCTGGCTGCTGCTGGGCGACAAGCTGGGCGCGCACCATTGGCTCGGCCTGGCGCTGGCCGCGCTCGGATTGGTGTGCATCATGCAACCCTGGCACGCCATGGGCAGCGTGCTGAGCAACGCGCTGGCGGTCGGCGGCGGCGCCGCCTGGGCGGCGGGCACGGTCGTGAGCAAGCGGCTGTTCCGCCGGCAGCGCGTGTCGCTGCTCGCCCTGACCGCGTGGCAGATGCTGGTCGGCGGGGCCGTGCTGGGCGTTATCGCGCTGGCGGTGCCGCAGCGGCCGTTCGAGTGGAGCTGGCCGGTCGTCGGCGCGCTGGCCTACAGCGCCGTGCTCGCGTCGAGCCTGGCATGGTGGCTGTGGGCCGTCGTGCTCAAGCGCCTGTCCACCACCGAAGCGAGCGTGTCCAGCCTGGGCGTGCCCATCGTCAGTGTGCTGCTGGCCTGGCTGATCCTGCATGAGCAGCCGTCGGCCATGGAGGGGCTCGGCATCGTGCTGGTGCTGCTGGGCCTGATGGCGATCAGCGGCATCGGGACGCGGCAACGCTGATCGATTCTTTACGGAATATTTACGGGGCCGGGTCGGCCCTGCCGCCTATAATTTGCCGCATCGCAACAATGGAATGATCCATGGAACCAGGCCCTAGTAGTAGCTGTTCGCCCCGGGCGAACTGATCAGCGAGCACCCAGGCAGCCTTTCCCGCCACCGTCTCGCTGGTATCAGCAGGACGGTGTGTTGCATTTCATCTCGTCGGTGCCAGTTCTTGGCATCGAGACACATCTCCTAAACAAAATCGCGCAGGCTGGCGCCGCCGGCTTTGGGTGCGTCACGGTTTGACGCGCCAATGCCTTGGGCGGCGGTCCGCGCACTGAGAGTTGAATCCCGCGTGCGTTGATCGCCGTTTGGGAATTGTGGAGAAAATCATGATGCCAATCGACACCACACGCGCCGGCGAAGCGGTCGTCACCGCCCACGGCGCCATTCTCGACACGGCCCACGTGGGCGATATCCGGGGCGCCTTTGGCACCATCAAACAGGGCGACACGGGTGCCCGCAGCGGCTGGTGGCACCGGCTGCGCACGCTGCTGGCAATTCTGGGGCCGGGCCTGATCGTGATGGTCGGCGACAACGATGCGGGGGCGTTTTCCACATACGGGCAGGCCGGCCAGAACTACGGAACGACGCTGCTGTGGACCATGGCCCTGCTGATTCCCGTGCTGTACGTGAATCAGGAAATGGTGCTGCGCCTGGGTGCCGTCACGCGGGTCGGCCACGCGCGCCTGATCTTCGAGCGCTTCGGCAAATACTGGGGCGCATTCAGCGTGATCGACTTGCTGCTCCTCAACGCGCTGACCATCGTGACCGAATTCATCGGCATCAGTTTGGGCCTGGACTATCTCGGTGTGCCGAAGGACATCGGTATCGTGCTGACGGCATTGGGCATCATGGCGGCGGCCGGAACCGGCAGTTTTCGGCGCTTCGAGCGGGTGTCCATGGTGCTGGTGTTTGGCAGCCTGCTGCTGATACCGATTTTCCTGGAGGTGCATCCCCCACTGCAGCAGGTGGCGCACGACTTTCTGGTGCCGAAAATACCCGAAGGCAAGCTGTCGGACATCATGCTGCTGGTGATCGGCATCGTGGGAACCACGATCGCGCCATGGCAACTGTTTTTCCAGCAAAGCTATGTCATCGACAAACGCCTGACGCCCCGCTTCATCCGGTATGAGCGCGCGGACCTGTGGTTCGGCATCTTGCTGGTGATCATCGGCGCCGTGGCGATCATTGCCTTTTCCGCCCATCTTTTTGCGGGCCTGCCCGGGATGGGGCAATTCACCGACGCCGGCGGCATTGCCAGGGCACTGGGTGCGCACTATGGACGCCTGCAAGGGACGTTGTTTGCGCTGGCCTTGATCGACGCCAGCCTGATTGGCGCCATGGCGGTTTCCCTGTCCACCGCCTACGCCCTGGGCGATGTGCTGGACCTCAAGCATTCGCTGCATCGCAAGCCGTCCGACGCCAAGGGCTTCTACGCGGTGTACTGCGGGCTGATCGCGCTGGCTGCGGCGCTGGTGCTCATTCCCCACGTTCCGCTGGGCCTGCTCACGAATGCGGTGCAATCCCTGGCCGGAATTCTGCTCCCGAGCGCGACCGTGTTCCTGCTCATCCTGTGCAACGACAAGGAGGTGCTGGGCCCCTGGGCGAACGGCCGCTACACGAACATCCTGACCGCCGTCATCGTGGCCGCGCTGATCCTGCTGTCGGTCATTCTGGTGGCCTCGGTCCTGTTCCCGGATATTTCCGGTCAGACCATCATCGACATGCTCATCCTTGGCGGCGTCATCGCCATGCTGGTGGCGGTGGCGGCCAACGCGGTGCATGCCAAGAACGAAATGCTGCGACCCCTGCGCAGCGCCGCGCCGATCACGCTGGAGCAGCGCAACACGTGGCGCATGCCGCCGCTGTCCCAGCTCAAACCGATGGTGATGACCCAGCCAACCCGTATCTGGATGGGCTTCCTGCGCGGCTATCTGGTACTCGCGATTGCGATGGTGATTTACAAGGTGGTGCAGTTGGCACTGCAATAACCAGAGACGCGCCGGACGGCGACGCGTCAGATTCCCAGATACGCCTGCTGCACCGCCGGGTCGTTGATCAGGTCCTTGGCGAGCCCGCTGTGCACGACGCGGCCGGTCTCCATCACGTAGCCCCGGTCCGCGCCCGACAGCGCTACCTGCACATCCTGCTCGACCAGCAGCACGGTGACGCCATCGCGCTGGATCGCGGCCAGCACGTCCATCAGCTGGTCCACCACGACGGGCGCCAGGCCCAGGCTCATTTCGTCGACCATCATCAGCACGGGCGCTGCCATCAGGGC
>SCRU01000199.1 GCA_004323695.1 Burkholderiaceae bacterium | reverse complement strand
ATACCCGTTTACAAAGCGAACAGGAAAGTCAATGAAATCAACGGTCTACCCAGACCACCCCCGCGCCAGTGCTAGCTTTGCGTACCGTCACTTATTGCACTGAAAACGAGGAGACCCCCAGAAGAGCCAACCGCATGAAGGTACTGGTGCACGATAGCATTGGTGTGTGGCTGGCAGCGCGGCGCCTGAACAGCGGCAAGCTCGTCTTGCCGCGTGATGCAGCAAGTACCGCCTCGCTCAGCGACGCGCAGTTCGATGCGCTGGTGCTGGGCCTGCCTTGGCAGCGCCTTGGCGACGGTGGTGTCATCACCGTGGTCTGACTCTGAAGAGCAGACCGGCGCTTGCCAATTGGGGCATGCGCCAATGGTGCGCATGTGCCAGTGCTGGCACAGTGGATGCCCATGGTGGTCGAGCCTCAATCCCTGCAGAGCCTGAGCGCAGAAGAGCTGCGTGAGCTGACCACGCGCCTCATGACGCAGTTGCGCCACCAGAGCGCGTTGCTGGACAAACTCACGCACAAGATGCGCTCTTGAAGCGCATGAAGTTTGCCGCTTAGTCCGAGCGCTTCAACCCCGAGCAGAAGAGCCTACTTGAAGACGAGATCGAGGCCGACCTGGCGGCCGTGGCCACGGAGATCGATGCGCTGCAGGAAGCGCAGGCACCAGCCAAGCTGGAAGAGAAGAAGGTTCCCAAGCGCGCGCCGCTGCCAGCAAACCTGCCGCGTCGCGAGATCCGCCACGAGCCCGAGTCCACCCTGTGCCAGTGCGGCTGCCAGATGAAGCGCGTCGGCGAGGACGTGGCCGAGAAGCTGGACTACGTGCCCGGTGTGTTCACGGTGGAGCTGCGTATTTCGGGCTTCTTGGACATCAAGTTCGACACCGTTGACATAGTGTTCGGCACCTCAGCCAACGAACTTCACCGGCCACCCTGTCTAGAACCCCCGAGGCCCACCGATTGTTTGAAGAGGCTGGCGATACGTAGGCCGCCGGCGATCCTTTCTTGATGGCTAGCTGACCCCCAGCTCCAAGGCTAGACTTCAGGAATCGGCCATTTGCAGTCACACGATCGGCCACGAAATCACCAAGCCAACGGCCGGTCTCTAAGCACAGCTGCCGTAGGCCGCAACGGCCCAGACGCCTTCGGCGCGGGTGCAGCACTGGACGCGGACCTCGATACAGCCGGGATCGTCGGTGCGGATAAAGAACTGGAACCGCCCGAAGGTCACGAAGGCCATCGCCAGGGCTCGGGCCTCGCTGCTCGTGCACATCCCCTCGCGGCGGCGCTAAACAGGTTTGAAGCCGTCAGCACCATCGCGGCCGGGTCGAGTCGACTCAAGCAGTGGCGTCGTCGCGAGCCTCCTCGCGAGCCAAGCGAGAGATTGGTATTGCAAATGCGAACGCTTCGCATTAGCATAACGACATCAACCCTCAGCCCCAGCCGTCTCGAAGCCTCTGAAGGAACAGACCATGCTCGCCCAAGGATTCGTATCCCGGATTGCCGTCCTCGCCGCCAGCCTCGCCCTGTCCTGCGGCGCCGCGCAGGCTGCAGACATGGAAGTGCCGCTTGTCATCAAGAACCACCGCTTCGAGCCAGCCGAGCTGAAAGTGCCCGTGGGCCAGCGGGCCAAGCTGATCGTGCACAACCAGGACAGCACGCCGGAGGAGTTCGAGAGCCATTCGCTGAACCGCGAAAAGGTCATTCCTGCGGGCGCGAAGGCGACGATCTTCATCGGTCCGCTCAAGGCCGGTCGCTACGACTTCTTCGGCGAATACAACCAGGCGACGGCCAAGGGCGTCGTCGTCGCCGAGTGATCGAATCGCCATCGCCATGTTCGCCGCCTCCCTGATCGTTTTCCGCGAAACCCTCGAGGCCGCGCTGTTCGTCGGCATCATCGCCGCCGCTACGAAGCAGTTGCCGCAGCGAGGCCGCTGGCTGGCCGGCGGTGTCGCCGCCGGCGTGGCCGGTGCGCTGCTGCTGGCGCTGTCGGCCGAGCAGGTCGGCACCTGGGCCGACGGCATCGGCCAGGATCTGGTCAACATCGGCATCCTGACGGTCGCGCTGTCGATGCTGGTGTGGCACTGCGTCTGGGTCTCGACGCACGGCCGGCAGATGGCGATGGAGGCGCGCCAGCTCGGCGCATCGGTCCAGGGCGGGCAGCGCAAGCCGTGGGTGTTGTTCGTCGCGGTGGCCCTCGCGGTGCTGCGTGAGGGCGCCGAGACGGTGCTGTTCGTAGCCGGCTCGCTGACTGGCGGCGGCCAGGTCGGCACCGCCTCGGTGATGTTGGCCTGTGCGCTTGGGCTGGTTGCCGGCGCCGTGGTCGGCGTTGGCCTTTATGCCGGCTTGTCGCGCATCCCGACGCAGAAGCTCTTCGCTGCAACCAATGTGCTGATCGCGCTGCTGGCCGCGTCGATCGCCAGCCAACTGGCCCGCGCCCTCGCGCAGGCCGGGCTGGTCGAGCGCGGCACCGCGCCGCTGTGGGACAGCTCCGCCTGGCTGGCGTCCGATTCGGCGCTGGGCGCGCTACTGCACGCACTGGTTGGCTACGACGCGCGGCCGTCGGCGATGCAGATCGGCTTCTATGTCGCCGTGCTGGCCAGCATCTACATCGGCACGCGCATGGTGATGCGCCAGCTGGGCGTCAGCCCGCCGCATCGCCGCGCCGGCCCGGCCTGACGGCGCGCCCGCCCAGCCCCCTCGCCGGCGCCCTGCGAGGTCGCCCGTCGCATCTCTTCTTCTTGCCACTCCCGAGGCCTTCCGATGCATAACGTCAAATATGGACGGGCGCTTGTCGCCCTTGCCCTGTCCTGCCTTGCCTACACCGTTCCGGCGGCAGCCGGACCTTCCGACTATGTCGTCACGCCTATCGTCGAGGAGGGCGAGCGCGAGATCGACTTCAAAGCCGGCACGCGCAAGTTGCGCGATGGCACCCGCGAGAGCGCCTGGTCGATCGGGCTCGGCTACGGCGCCACCAGTTGGTGGTTCACCGAGCTGTATGCGAAGTGGCACCACGAGCCGGGCGCGCCGAGTGCCTTCGACGCCTGGGAGTGGGAGAACAAGTTCCAGCTCACAGAGACCGGGAAGTACCCGGTCGACGTTGGCTTCCTGCTCGAGATCGAGCGACCGAAGGACCGCAGCGAAGGCTATGAATACAAATGGGGCCCGCTGCTGCAGTCGGAGTTCGGCCTGTGGCAGGCCAATCTCAATCTGTTGATCTAGAAGCACATCCGCATCGCGGAGCCGGAGAAGGCCGAGCTCGGCTACCAGTGGCAGCTGAAGTACCGTTGGACACCAGCTCTCGAGGCCGGTGTGCAGGGTTTCGGCAACATGGGCCCGTGGAATGACTGGGCGCCGTCGAGAGAGCAGTCGCACATCGCAGGACCGGCCCTGTTCGGCCGAGTCAAAGTCGGCGATCACCAGACGATCAAGTACAACGCTGGTGTGCTGTTCGGCATCAACCATGCGTCGCCGAAGCACACGCTGCGAGCGCAGGCGGAGTTTGAGTTCTGAGCCGATGACCAGCGGCGATTCGACAGACGCGGGCGACGTCATCGCCGCCTGAAAGGTACCGCTGCTCCTGGTGCGCTGAGACCGCCCGATATACTTGCCCCTCACCCGTCATTGGGGAGTAGCCGCCCTGCGCTCGCAGGGGTCCGCGTCAACACACTTGACCCTCATGGTCATGGCGCGGACAGCTTCAAGCCTGGCAAGACCTTTGACTGCACTGCCTCCGGATGGGCCGGGGATGCCGTGCAGTCTTCGTCTTCGCTGGCCCTTGGAGTTTTCATGGAAGCATTCCTCGTCTCGACCGGCGTCGTCGCCCTGGGTGAAATGGGCGACAAGACACAGCTGCTGGCCATCGTTCTGGCCGCAGCCTTTCGCAAGCCCATCCCCATCATCCTTGGAATCCTGGTTGCGACCCTCGTGAACCACGCGGCCGCCGGCGCCGTGGGCGGCTGGGTGGCCCAGGCCATGGGTCCGAACATCCTGCGCTGGGTGATCGGTGTGTCGTTCCTGGCCATGGCGGGCTGGATGCTGATCCCCGACAAGATCGACGACGACGCAGCGGGTGGCAAGCAGCGCTTCGGCGTGTTCGGCACGACGGTGGTCGCCTTCTTCCTGGCGGAGATGGGCGACAAGACGCAAATCGCCACCGTGGCCCTGGCCGCGCGCTACACCGACATCGTCCAGGTGGTGCTGGGCACGACCTTCGGCATGATGCTGGCCAACGTGCCGGCGGTCTTCCTGGGCGACAAGATCGCCAAGAAGGTGTCGATGAAACTGGTCCACGGCATCGCGGCCGTCATCTTCGCCATCCTCGGCGTGCTGACGCTCCTGAACGTCGGCAAGCTGTTCTGAAGGGCTGACCATGCACGCTGACGATCTTGCCAAGTGGCAGCACGACCACGTCTTTGATTCAGGAAACGCGGCTGGAGAACGCGGAACGCGCGTGGTGATGTGGATCACCGCTGCGATGATGGTCGTCGAGATCGCCGCGGGTTGGTTCTACAACTCGATGGCACTGCTGGCCGACGGCTTCCACATGAGCAGCCATGCCGTGGCGATCGGACTGAGTGCGTTCGCGTACTCGGCGGCGCGCAAGCACGCGAAGGACACCCGGTTCGCCTTTGGAACCTGGAAGATGGAGGTGCTCGGCGGGTTCGCGAGCGCCATCTTCCTACTGGTGGTCGTGGGCCTCATGGTGTACGGCTCGGTAGAGCGACTGATCACCCCCGAGCCGATCCACTACAAGGAGGCCATGCTCATCGCGGTGCTCGGCCTGGTGGTCAATCTCGTCTCGGCACGCATCCTGGACGCGGCGCATCACCACGACCACGGGCACGATCACCATGGTCATTCGCACGAAACGAGTCACCACCACGACCTGAACCTCAAGTCAGCCTACGTCCACGTCATCGCCGACGCGGCGACTTCCGTGGCGGCGATCGCGGCACTCGCCGGCGGTTGGTGGCTGGGTTGGTCATGGCTTGATCCGGTCATGGGCATCGTTGGCGCTTTGGTCGTCGCGCTGTGGGCCAAGGGGCTCATCGTTGAAACCAGCAAGGTGCTGCTGGACCGGGAGATGGACCATCCGGTGGTCGACGAGATCCGGGCGGTCATTGCCGAGCGCGGCGCCGAGAGTGAAACCCTCGTCGCCGACCTGCATGTCTGGCGAGTGGGCAGGGCGACCTACTCGTGCGCTCTCAGTCTCGTGACCCACGACGAGCGACTGGTGCCGAACCAGGTGCGGGAGTGGCTGTCGATTCACGAGGAGATCGTGCACTCGACCATCGAGGTTCAGATGTGCCATCGCAGTTAGTTGCGGCGGCAGGCAAGTGGCGACGGGCCTTTCTACGATGTCTTGGCCTTCGGTCCGCCGAGCGGTTCGCGACCTGCCGAAGCAGTTGCCCCGCCGCGAATATTCTGCGGTCGTCGTGCCGCAGGAGCACATGATCCCTCCTGTCGCCGGTCTGCAATCTGCTCATCGGGGTCAGCGAAGGTCAAGTTCGAGGGTAGACCTGTCGCTCACAGAGAAAAGCGCCGACGGCTTCTATGGGCCCGTTGCTGCCCTTCGTCGAGCACCGTTGTACGTCGGTAGTGCAGCGTAAGCAGCCCCTGGAGTGACAACTGTCGGATGCCCACGCCCTTGCGCAGCCCGATGAAGCTGCTCATCTCCGTCGGGTACACTGGTTAGTAACTGCAGATCGCCGAGAACGCGACGATGCTGCCCTGCGGCGCGATCCCGGCCGGCGAGGCGTCGAACGGGGTAGTTGAACAGCCAGGCCTCGCCGGGCTGCAGCGTCTCCGCCTGGAGCGGGTCGCCGCGGTCGTCCATCAGCAGCGAGGGCGCGAAGCTGCGCGGCGTGCCAGCCACGGCCGGCAGCGTGCCGGCGGCGGCCCAGGCGCCGGCCATGCAGGGGGCGTTGTGCATCAGGTCGCGACGCTCGAGATCAGTCCGGACACCCGGTGGCACGGGAATGGACGGTACTTCAGCCATACTCTGGCCGCAACCTGCGCCCCGCCTTCCGGGTGGACCGTGATGCACGGGCCCGCTCGTTTGGGCCCCCATCAGGCTCGAAAGCGCCGCCCGCAGATCAGCCCGCGGCGCGCTTCCGAGCGAGACCCAGCCCCGCCAGGGCGATGCCCAACAGCGCAAGCGATCCCGGTTCGGGCACGCCGTTGACGACAACCTTCTCGAAGTCCATGAACGCCATGTAGTCTTGGGAGTCGCCGTACGCCTTGAAGACCGTGTAATTTGCGCTCCCCAGATAGTCGATGCTGGACGTATTCACGAACCAGGCCGATGTGGCGTTGCCATTGCCCGCATCCAGATAGGGGATCCACATCTCGCAAAAGCCGCCCCGGTCGCAGCTGTTGACCAGTTCGGGCCGGGTGTCGAAGTTGTAGGTGGTGCCGTCCACCACCACATTGTCGACGAGCACCTGGGCGAACACGGCATTCATCGCGACCATCGCGTCGGCCGACGTCGTGAAGTCGAACAGGCTTTGATCGCAGCCGGCAAACATCGACGCGCATGAGTTTCCGAACGTCACGCGGTACTGTTCGCTGTTGATGATCAAGCCGGTAGCACTTTGCAACTTGCCGTTCTGGATCTGGTACACGACATCGGCCTGGGCGGCACCGCCCAGTGCCAGCGCGCAGGACAAGCCAATCTTCAATAATGTCTTCGACACGGAGTGAACCTTTCCGGTAATGAATTGAATCTGAAGCCGATACCGGGCGAGCGACACTGCCACACTTGCGGCCCGTGCACGGTCACCTTGGATCAACAAAGCACAATTTGTGCCGATCCAAATAACATCAACAATAACAATGACTTAACAGGGATTTCTTCGGCGTGACTGACGATCTGTAAGAAAAGTCGACACATTTATTTACATCGCCGGGCCGCGTCGGGACCCGTTGTCCCGACGCGGCCGGTTCAGACGCCGCGGACCGAACGTCGCTTCACGGCCGTTGCCATGGCCCCGGCCTAGTACCAGCCCCGGAAGCGGTTGACCACGCGCACCACCAGCAGCATCACCGGCACCTCGATCTGCACGCCGACCACGGCGCCCGACGACAGGCCGAGCAGCAGCTCGACGATCGGCGCGAAGGCGAGCACCATGATCGTGTCGTTCAGCGCCACCTGGCTGGGCGTGAAGAGTGGATCCGCGTTCGTCGGCCGGCTCCAGAGGAAGACCATCGCCGTGCAGTGCGCGGCGGCCAGCAGGATCAGGCCGGCGACACGGCTGTCGAGTTGGTGCGCCAGCAGGTGGCGCACGAAGAGCCAGCCCAGCAGCGCCATCGAGATGGGCTTGACGGCCCAGTTGACGAACAGCTTGACCCCGATGCCGCGCCAGTGGCGGCGCACCCCATGAAGGTCGCCGAAGTCCACCTTTATCAGCACCGGGATGATCACCACTCAGATCAGCAGGTTGACCTGCGCGATCTCCATCTGCCCGAGCGCCTGTACGGGTCTCACGCGGCCGGCGCTCTCCGACGACGGGTGCAGCTCAACGCCGCCGGTCAGGTGGAGCTCAAGCTCAAGACGCCCTAGCGCGAAGGGACGACGCACCTGGTTATGAGCTCGCTGGGGTTCATGCAGCATGCAGCAGCTGGCCGCGCTGTTGCGGCGGCCGCGGCTGTACAGAGCCGCCCGACCCGAACGACTCCTGATGGCCGATTGCAGAAGTCTAGCCGGCCTCGCACCCGCCTGGCCAACCTACATCGCAACTGGGAGCCGCAGGATCGACGCCTAGCTGCATCAAATTGCGCGTGTCCAAGAGAGCCGATCCGGCTGTCCAGGTCCTAACGCTCCCGCTGTCCACAAGTAGCCGAACTGAGTGTCCAGCAGCGACCGAAATACGCAGATACTGTCGCTATGAGATCAAAGCGATCCAGTTCTATCGCCAACCCACCGGCTCACGCGCTGCTGCAGGAAGCACCACTACGCGGCCTTATCGCGGCCAGGGTACCCACTGGCATCACGGCCCTGGGTAGAAAAGGACACTTTGTCGTCGAAATTCGCTTCGGCGACGGCTTGGCTTGTTGGCTTCCGTTGAAAACTGACCCACTTAGAGCTGCAATTTCCATTTAAAGCTGACCCACGTAAGAACCCTATCCTGCTGCTTTTAGTAGCAGGAGATTTCAGGAGTGATAGACGTGGCGACTTTAAGTGTCATAAGACGCTGGGCATTGCGCGAGCAGATGTCCATCCGCGAGATCTCCAGGCGCACAGGCCTGGCTCGCAATACCGTTAAGAAGTACCTGCGGGCGGGCGACGAAGAGCCCCGCTATGCCAAGCGGGCGAGCACCAGCAAGCTCGATCCATACGCTGACAAGCTTTCGACTTGGCTCTTGATCGAGGCAACAAAGTCGCGGAAACAGCGGCGCACTTTGCTGCAGCTCCACACATTCAGCAGGCCCCAAGTCTGAAAAGGAGAAAACGAAGCACTTATCCACAACGTGAGCTGCTTTGCTCACACAAGCGGGTGGGTCAGCATTCGATGGAAATCTCGGGTCAGAGATCAGTGGAACTCAACACCTCGATGCGTTTGCGCGTTGCTATCGGGCAGTCGCCGGTTGTCAAGATCATCCGCCAGCACAGCGCCAAGCTGGGCTTCGCACGATCGGTCGTGCGTCAGAGCCTGCATGCCACCAAACGGAGCTACAGGACGGTGGCGCGCGTAAAGCCTTCGAGATGGTCAATCAGGCGATCAAGCGCTTCCCCGGCATGCTTGATGTCGCCTTTGCCAATCGCCAGCGCGACGGCAGCGTGCAGGCGAGCCATTTCTGGCATGTCGGCCGTTTGCTTGTAGTGCAGGTACCAGAATCGCCGCGACAACCCGTGCAGCATGCGCATCGCACCTTCCGCGAATTCGTTGCTTGCCGCACTGAGGCACAGTTCATTGAACTCGCGGTCGGCACGTACGAAAGCCACATCGTCGCTCCGCGCAGCGTACTTCGTGAACTCGTCGGCGAGACGCCGGAAGGATTGGCGCTCCGAATCGCTGGCCCGCTTGGCGGCGCTGCGGCAGATCAAGCGCTCGATCTCGCGCCTTGTCTCCAGGAGCTTGAGCTGCTTATTGACGTTCATCTCCGATACTAGGAGCCCGCGTTGCGGCATTACGAGGATGAGGTGCTCGCGCGCCAAGCGCTGGATAGCCTCCCTAATGGGCGTGCGGCCGATACCGGTCATCTCGCTTAGCGCTTGCTCGGAGAGGGATGTGCCGGGCCGGATGCGCAAGGTAACGATGGCCTCCTCAATCATTTGATAGGCGAGATCGGTGAGTTTGGCCTTTGGCTCATTGAGTCGGGTAGCCATGCTCCTCGGTGCCGCGCCACTCGTTTGCGAGGCACCCCTGCTTCCACTTCGCCTAATGACCACGTGAAGGTACTCCGAAAGTTTACACCACAGACAATATGGCACTGTCACACATTATGCAATGCAATTAACCGACAAGTAAAATGTAACATATATATGCATATGTAGCTGCGATTGATCGGACCAAATCGTGGGTACACGATGTCGCCCGAGGTGCCCTCGTTGTTGAAGAAGGCCGGCAAGCCTTTCCTGCTCAGCCTGCACTACACCGCTCCGCACTGGCCCTGGGAATGCGCGACGATGCGCACGTGGCTTCCGCGCTGGCGAAGAACCAGTTCCACCTCCGCCGTATTGGCGCTTGAACCACCGAGGCCAGCGCGCACCTCCCCATCAGGAGCAGTTCTGACACTCAGGTAAACCCTTGATACGGCCGAATTGAACCCGCTTGAGCAGCCCTTTGACACACCGCTTGGCGGCACACATCGGCCACAGGCGTGCACGGATCAGCCAACCGCAGCGCGTACGCGATCTGTTCCCCGGAAAATCTTGAACTTTTCCTTGTGCCACTTCGGGCTTGCCGGGTGTGATGGCGATGCGTGGGGCGATCTCCTTCAGTCGGTAGCTTTTGCCTTCGAACTCCAGCATCGCGCATCGGTGCATGAGCCGGTCGAGGATGGCCGAACGCCAAGCGCTTCCCATCATGGCTGTCGCTTGCCCCGGGCTGCAAGATCAGCGGCGGCAAGGTTCTCTCGGCGCACACCCGCAAGACCGCCAACCGGATCACGTGGATACTGCGGATGGCGGCTGTCACGGTCGGCAAAACAGATACCGCTCTTGGGGCCTTCTACCGCAGGCTGGGGGCGAGAATCGGCAAGGCCAAGGCGGTCACCGCCACCGCGCGCAAGATTGTCGTTCTGCTCTACGACGTAATGCGCTTCGTTATGAAATACGTCGATCCCGGCGCGAACTTCTACGAGGCGTGCTATCGGGAGCGGGTGGTCAAGCAACTGCATCGACGTGCTGCAAGGTTCGGTTTCACACTTCAACCGACCGAGGCCGTTTCTTAGGAAGTCTCGGCGATCTTCAGCAGGAGAGAGGACGAGTGATCGGCCTCGAAGATCGCCAAGCTCTGGCCCAAGACATCGACACGGCCCATGCCGCAAGAGCGCGGCTGCAGCCGGCCTGCGAAGTCGCGCGCATTGACGTGCGCACCCTGCAGCGCTGGAAGGCCCGCTCGGGCCTTCCAGCGGGCGATGACAGACCCAGCGCCGTGCGCCCGATGCTCAGCCATGCCCTGAGTGCGGCCGAACGCTCGGCGCTGCCGACGGTTGCCAACGAGCCGCACTTTGCTTGCGCGCCACCGGCGCGCATCGTGCCCATGCTGGCCGACGAGGGCGTGTACCTGGGCAGCGAGTCCAGCATGGCGCGCGTGCTCAAGGCCGCCGGGCAGCGCAAGCGCCGAGGACGTGCCAAGGCACCCAGGGCAACAAAGCCGCCCACCACCCACATCGCCACCGCCTCAGGCCAGGTCTGGTGCTGGGACATGACCTACCTGCCCGCCAGGGTGATGGGCCGCTGGTTCCACCTGAACCTGATCCTTGCCCTGTACAGCCGGAAGATCGTGGGTGCCGAGGTGCACGACAGCGATGACTCCGACCACGCCGTGCACCTGGTGCGCCGCACCGCGCTGGCTGAGGGCATCGCGGCGATGACACCGAAGCCCGTGCTGCATGGCGACAACGGCTCCACGAGCAAGGCCACCACGGTGTTGACCATGCTCAACTGGCAGGGCATCAAGCCCTCCTACTCGCGGCCTCGTGTCAGCGATGACAACGCGTTTGCAGAGTCGTTGTTCCGCACGGCCAAATACCGCCAGGAGTTCCAGGCGCAGGGCTTTGAGACACTGGACGATGCCCGCGCCTGGGCCGCTGGGTTCGTGCGTTGGTATAACGTCGAGCACCGCCACAGCGGCATCCGCTATGTGAGCCCGCAGCAGCGCCACACCCCCGGCAGATCAAGCCATCTTGGCGGCACGGCACACGCTGTATCTCCAGGCCCAAGAGCGCCACCCGGCGCGCTGGTCGGGCGCCACCAGAGACTGGTCGCACATCGACGGGGTGATCCTCAATCCGGAACGAGACGAGATGGTCAAAATGGCTGCCTGCGTTCCACATACTGAGCTCAAGGCTGCGTGACTCAGGCGACAACTACCTTGACGCGCGCCGGGCCGCGCCTCAAGGCCGTGAGTTGTTCGCGCTGCGCATCGTTGAGCACCAGTTCCGTCTTGGGTCTTCCTCTCATGAAGGCTCGGCGGCCACCAGCGCGGTGGAGTGAGGGTTAGTCCTAACTATGTGAAGCAAATTCAACTGCTATATTAGTTATGCGTAATTTGTATCGCAATCGCGATAAACTGCTTCGACAGACTCATATTAAGGACACGGTATGCGAAAAAGCTTATTGAATTTCCTTGCATCAGCGGCGCTCAGCTTCGGCCTTGCAAGCCCCGTTGCTGCGCGGGCTCGCTGTCATATGGTGGCGAGAAGATGCTCGGTGTCGCAATGGCACTGATGTGTGCGCCAAGCATGCTTCTGCTTGATGAGCCGGGAAGTGGTCTCTCGCACGATGAGCTAGACCGCCTTTCGGAAGTACTCCGGCGCCTGCGCGGTCAAGGCATGACACTGTGCGTCATTGACCACCGGGTCGGCTTCCTCGGTGCCCTGGCGGATCGGGCGATCGTGCTGTACCACGGCTCCAAGATCGCCGAGGGTACCCCATCGCAGGTGCTGTCGCAACGAGCGGTCATTGAAGCCTACTTGGGAGACGCACATGTTGCTTGAGCTGAACGGCCTGAGTGCCCATTTCGGAAAGAAGCAGGTCCTGCACCAAATGTCACTCTCGGTCGGCGAGGGCGAGGTGGTGGCGCTCATTGGCCCCAATGCGGCGGGCAAATCTACCACCATGCGCTGCATCCTCGGGTTGAAGGCGACCAGCGCCGGATCGATCGCCTTCCACGGCCGTTGCATGGATGCTTTGGGCACCCCCAAGAGAGTGCGCGAAGGGCTTGTGCTGGTGCCGGAAGGCCGCCAGGTCTTCACCGAGTTCAGCGTGTTGGACAACTTGCTTATGGGGGCCTACCACCGCCCTGACCGCGGCCGGATCGACGGTGACCTTGCCAAGGTGTTTGGCCTGTTCCCACGCCTGGCGGAGCGCCGTGCGCAAAAGGCCGGCTCGATGTCCGGTGGTGAGCAGCAAATGCTGGCCATTGCGCGCGGTCTGATGAGTCGTCCAAGGCTGCTGTTCATGGACGAGCCCAGCTTGGGGCTAGCGCCGATTGTGATGGAGGAAATCGCCTCCGCGATCCGCCACCTGGCGGCCGGTGGACTGAGCATCTTGCTTGCGGAGCAGAACGCGTCCTTCGCGCTTCGAATGGCAGATCGCGCATATGTCATCGAGTCGGGCAGCGTGGTACTGAGTGGAACTGCCCAAGAGCTTTCAGACGAGCCTCGGGTGCGTCACAACTACCTCGGGTACTGAAAAGCCCCAACCCTTTCATGCAACCAAGGAGTCAGAGCGTGCGATTTAGGAACAAAGTTGTAATGGTCACTGGAGGTGCCAGCGGGATCGGCGAGGCGTGCATTCGAATGTTTGCCGCTGAAGGAGCGTCAGTAGTCGTAGCAGACCTCCTGGATGAGGAGGCCGGTGTACTGTGTCGGGCGATCCGGGACGAGGGCGGAAAAGCGACGTTCATTCATCTTGACGTCTCGCAGGAAGCGCAATGGTCGGCAGCGATCTATGAGCTCCGGGAGAAACTGGGACGCCTGGATGTGCTGGTCAACAGCGCCGGTATCAGCGGCTTCGTGCACGATCGTGAAAACACGGCGTACCTAGACCGCATCATGGCTATCCATCTGCGGGGTTGTTTCCTAGCGATCAAACACGGAGCGCCTGCGATCGCCCGATCCGGAGGCGGCGCCATCGTGACACTGTCCTCGATTGCCGCCTATGAGGGCTTCGAGGGTCAGCACATGGGCTACAACGCTGCAAAAGCCGGTGTGCTTGCCATGACACGCTGCGCTGCAGGCGAATACGCCCGCCAAGGTGTGCGTGTGAACAGCGTGGTGCCTGGGCTCATGACACCGATGCGCACCTCGGTGGTATCTGCCGATCCAGTCATGCGGGCCCGCTTTTTCGAGCGTGTGCCGATCAACCGCGAGGGAACTGCCGAGGAGGCGGCCAAGGCTGTCCTGTTCCTCAGCTCAGACGAGGCCTCGTACCTCACCGGCGCTGACTTGGTGGTTGACGGCGGCTACACCGCCTATACCTACTGACCGGCAGCTTGCAGCGATGAGCAGCATTGTTCTCGTTCACGGTGCATGGTCGGCGGCTTGGGCATGGCGTGACTTCCGTGCGCTGCTGACATGCGGCGGAGAGACAGTCTTTACACCGACGCTCACAGGACTGGGCGAACGTCGGCACTTGCTCACACCAAAGATTGAGCTGGAAGACCACATCCAGGACATCTGCGAAGGCCTGTTCATGGAGGATCTGCAAGACGTCATGCTGGTGGGCCACAGCTACGGTGGCATGGTGATCACGGGCGTCGCCGACCGCATGCCCGACCGGGTGCGGCACCTGGTCTATGTCGACGCTTTTATGCCAGACGACGGTGAATGTGTCTTAGACCTAATGCCATCCGCTCAAGTGGCCATGCTCCGTGACGACGTTGATCGGAATGGTGCGGGGTGGCTGATCCCCGCGTCCCCATTGCCAGCAGATACACCACCCGAGGCAGTGCAGTTCGCACAACAGCGCCGCGGGCCCCAACCCATGAAGACGTTCACGTTGCCAATCAAACTGACCGGGCGATGTCGAACACTTCCGACGACCTACGTTTATTGCACGCGCACCAATGTCTACGACACCTTCAGCCTTTCGGCTCAACGGGCTCGAGAGAGATCCATCTGCCAGTTTCTTACCTTGGACGCATCCCACAACCCCCACCTCACACAGTCGCGAGCGCTGCAGAAGATCCTGCAGGCCTGCCGATCAGGACACGCGACTGGAGTCGAATCATGAAGGAGCAATTATGAAGACCTACTCGGGCGATCGAACTATCGACGGTGTGATCGTGCTCGTGAACCAAGCCCACTTGCTGCCTGATACGAGCGGAGCGATTTTTTCGGACACTGGGTTCGAATGGGGGTACGACGGCCCGGGCCCGCGCCAGCTCGCGTACACCATCTTGATCGATCACCTCGGTGACACGAGCCGAGCCAAGGCGCTGGTTCCGAGATTTGTCGAAGGCTGTGTCGCCAGGCTCGACAACGAGTGGTCGATCTCGAGGCTGTACTGAATTCGCCCGAACGAACGGGCCAACGCGCCTGACGCAGCCACACACAACGCGACTGTTGACGCGTGGCCGTAAGGCAATCAACTTGGACTATTTCAATGGAGAACGTGATGGAACTTGTCAATACAATCATGGGAAAACGGCAGCGGAAGTATCGCGCGACGTATCGCGAGAGAGTCGCCGGCTGGTACAACGGGTGGCTGCACGTCATGATCATCTATCTCGCCGGTTCCATTGCCTTGTACATCTATGGTGCGAACACGGTAAATGTGCAGTGGTGGGAGTGGCTGGCGCTGCCCTTCGGGTTCGTCAGTTACCAGACCTCCGAGTACATACTGCACATGTATGTCATGCACCGCCCGCGAAAGAACGTAGTGCTGAGGGCGCTATATATCCGCCACACGTTGATGCACCACCAGTTCTTCACCAAGGAGGAAATGCGATTCGCAGACCACAAAGACTGGCGGGTCACATTCTTCCCGCCATTTACGATGCTTGGCCTGACGCTCTTGTCGATCATCCCGTCCTTGGCGGCGGGCATCATAATTTCGGAGAACGTCGGTTGGTTGCTAATGGCCGCATTCACTGCGAGCTACATGTTCTACGAACTCATCCACTTCTGCTGCCACATTGATGACAACTGGCTGATCCGTAACATGCCTCTCATCAACACGGCTCGACGACACCACACGGCGCACCATGACCATCAGCTAATGATGAGTGTGAATATGGGCATCGGCACTGCACTTCCGGATTGGATGATGGGCACTTCCGACCTTGATCGCGGATTCTGGGGACACTTGTTCAACGGCTACGACGAGAGTCACGTTCGCCCTGGCCTGCAGAAATCGTTCAATGCAGCAGGCACACGTCCAGTGCCGAATCGGCAGGCGGCCGAACGCAACTAACGCAAGGAGAGGACCATGCCCTTCTATGTCAAGTTTCTGGCTTCGCTCTTGACGCTTTCGATCGCTGCTTTGACAGCAATGTACGAGCATTCGAAAGGCCTTGTTTGGCCGACCTACCTCACCATCTTCTTCGGCGCATTCTTGGTGTTTTCGATCTGGATTTTCCCCGACGTGAATGGTGCGAAGCCTGACGAGACGTCTTGAAATTCGGGTGAACACCTGGTTGATGGCAAGGCAACTTGGCCGACCTCGGCACGTTGAACAGGACCCACGTCGCGAGTAGCACGTCGCCGCTCATGACGTAGGACGCGTTCTTGCCCAACATCACCTTGAACGGAAGCACGGGCGTTTTGCATCGTGACGCGCTCGCTCACCTTTGCCAGACCACCAGCGGATGGCCCAGACGAGCCGCACCGCGAAAACTGCGCAGCGTCGCCGCTTCTTGCCGCTGGCGGGCGAGTGGTCGACCCTGATTTATTCACTTTCAAGCAGCCGGCAGTCGCGGTGCCGGTCCGCTGGATGAGCCGTCTGGCCGTTGCTCGCCGCCATCGATTGGTCTCGGTGGCGGCGGTTGTTGTAAGTCGCAATTCCCCGGAGCCCATTCATGGCTAAGTCCATCGCTCGCGGCGCGCCTTCTGCGAGCACCGCCGCCGACAACGACATGTTCACTATCCACACCCGCATCTTCGTGCAGGCCACCGCCATCAAGGCCAACACCCAGGCGTCCTCCCTGTCTTCACCCTGAAGACCTAGACCGCCTTCGAAGAATGCATTCCTCTTGAGCGGGGCACGGACAGCGAGGACCTGTGCAGTGGCGCTCAGGGCTGGGTGCGCTGATGTGTGCGCTCATTGAGGAGATGGAGAGGCGGGCGCGGGCTTGTTGTAGGCGCGCGGCCATCCCACCCGTGAAGGGATCGGTCTAAGCGGCATCGATGGTGTCCACCAAGCAATTAGGTGGACACCATGAATGAAGCCAAGAAGAAGACCCGCCGACGGTACGGCGCCGATCTCAAGCAGCAGATCCTTGCCGAGTGCGCCGAGCCAGGTGCCTCGGCGGCCGGCATTGCCCTGTCACACGGCATCAACGCGAATGTCGTGCACAAATGGCGCCGCCAGGATGGCAGCGCGCTGCCTGCACTGCAGGCTCCCGCATTCGTTCCGGTGCCGCTGCAGCCAGCGCCGTGCGCACCTGCACCGGACATCCGCATCGAGCTGCGTCGTGGCGCTACCAGCGTGTCAGTGAATTGGCCCCTTGAGTCGGCCGAGCAGTGCGCCATCTGGATGCGAGAGTTGCTCAAGTGATCCGGATTCATGCGATGTGGCTGGCCACCGAGCCGCTGAACATGCGATCGGGCACCGAGACCGCGCTGGCGCGCATGGTGTCGGTCTTCGGTGCGGCGCGTCCGCACCACGCCTACCTGTTCGCCAGCAGAAGGGGTCTCCTCGTTTTCAGTGCAATAAGTGACGGTACGAAAAGCTAGCACTGGCGCGGAGGTGGTGTTGGTAGATCGTTGATTTCATTGACTTTCCTGTTCACTTTCAAATCTGCGATT
>SCRU01000192.1 GCA_004323695.1 Burkholderiaceae bacterium | reverse complement strand
GGCGTCCTCTCGTTTTCAGTGCAATAACTGGCGGTACGCAAACCCAGCACTGGCGCGGGGGTGGTACGGGTAGATCGTTGATTCTGTTGGCTTTCCTGTTCACTTTCCAAACGGGTATCGTGGCCTCCCACTAATGGGGTTCACGATGCAGGGCTGGCAGACGACGTTTTTGGGGATGCGCGAGCTGCCCCGCGATATCAGCGACTTCGAGATGAAGGCGTTTTTCACCTTTGATGGAGCCGAGCGCGAGGCGATCAATGCGCGCCGGGGTGACGCCCACAAGTTGGGCCTGGCGCTGCATATCGGTTTTCTACGCATGAGTGGCCGCTTGCTCTATGCCTTTCGGGTGGTTCCCGTGGCCTTGTGGCGCCACCTCAGCGACGAACTTGGCATTGCCACCCCTGACGTGGCCTCGTTGCGAACACTGTACGGGCGGGAGAAGACGCTGTTCGACCACCAGCAAGTGGCCTGCACGGTCCTTGGTTTCCGCTGGATGAGCGAGCACCAACGTCGCTCCCTGGTGCGTGAACTGCGGGACGAAGTGGCCCGCTGCGCCGATCGTGATCAACTGCTCGTGAGGGCCCGACAATGGCTGTACAAGCATAAGCTGGTGATCGTGCACGAGCGCGCCATCCGGTCTTTGATTGCGAGCGCACTCACCCAGCTCGAAGCGGAAACGGGTGCCGCAATCGCCGCTGGCCTCGATCCGGCAATCCTTGAGCGTTGGCGAGCATCGGTTGCAGAGCTGCGCCCGGATGGCCAAACCCAGCAGAGCTGGCTGTGGGCGGCACCGGCGAAACACTCAACCCGCCAAATCAGCGAGGTACTTGAACGCATCGATCTGCTGTACGCACTGGACGTCCATAAACACCTGGCAGACATCCCCGATCTCATCTTGCGCAGCTATGCACGCCGACTGGTTTCCAGGCCACCGTCTGCCGGGGCCAAGATCAAGGAGCCTGCGCGCACCGTGGAGGTCGCCTGCTTTCTGCGCTATTGCCTGTTCACCACCACCGACCAGTTGATCCTGATGGTGCAGCGCCGGATTGCCGATCTGTGGCGCCAGGCTGCTGCCGAAGTACCGGCCGCCGTCAACTGGGCAGCGATGTACAAAACGCTGCTGGGTGAAATTGAGGCCTTGAGCGCCAATGTTGCCGTGCCCGATGCCGAACTACGCTCAGGTCTTGAAGCCTTGGTTATCGCCACCCAGAAGCGCAAGCCACCGAGCCGGGCCTCCCTGGTTCGTGACGGTTTGATAGATGGCATTCGACCGGTCAGGTCGTTGTTGGTGGCCATTGCAAAACTGCCATGGCAAGCCACTGGCGAGCATCCGGCCATCGAATCCTTGGCCAAGCTGCAAGCGTTTTATCTCAAAAACACCAGAAAGCTGCCCACCGATGTGGTGGCACCAGGCCTGGGAAGAGTTTGGCAGGCTGCGATTTCCAGTCCAGACCGGGAACGGGCGTTTCAGGCATTGGAGGTGGCTACCTTGTTTGCCCTGCGCCGCGCGGTGCGCAATGGATCGGTCTGGATCGAGCACAGCCTGAGTTTTAGGGGTCGTGCACGCTTGTTCTTCACGGATGAACGTTGGAAGGATGAGTCCAAGAAGCACTATGTCCGTCTGTCACTGCCGGGTAAGGCAGCCACGTTTTTGAAGCCCTTGTTGGCCAGGGTCACCGCCGGTGTCGATGCTGTGGCCGCGGCGGCACGCAATGGCGTACTGCGTGTCGACGATGAGCTGCACCTCTCAGCTTTACCCGCCGAAGACGAAGACCCGGAAGTGACCAAGCTGCGGGCGGCCTTGGATCACCGCATCGGTGAAGTGCAGTTGCCAGAAGTGATCCTGGCTGTCGACGCCCAGGTACGATTCAGCTGGATCATGCTCGGGCGAGAACCGCGCTCTACCGACGAGCTGCTGATGGTCTATGCCGGCATCATGGCCCACGGCACCAGTCTGACAGCCATCGAGTGCGCGCGCATGATTCCGCAACTCTCGGCCACCAGCATCCGTCAGGCCATGCGCTGGGCCCGGGACGAACGCCGCCTGAGTCAGGCCTGCCAGGCGGTGCTGGAGTTCATGCAACGCCACCCGATCGCCACCACTTGGGGGCGTTCAGACCTGGCTTCCTCTGACATGATGAGCATGGAGACGACCAAACGGGTGTGGCAGGCCCGGCAGGATCCCCGGCGCAATACGCCTTCCATTGGCATTTACTCCCATGTACGGGACCGCTGGGGAATCTTCCATGCGCAGCCCTTCGTGCTCAACGAGCGCCAGGCGGGTGTTGCCATTGAAGGCGTCATTCGCCAGGAGCGGCTTGAGACCAGCCAGCTTGCGGTGGACACCCACGGCTATACCGACTTTGCGATGGCGCTGGCCCGGTTGCTTGGCTTCGATCTTTGTCCGCGGCTGAAGGAACTCAAGCAGCGTCACCTGTTCGTGCCCCGCGGCACCAAGGTGCCCGCCGAAATCGCTGCTGTGTGCGAGGCCAACGTTGACATTGCATTGATCGAAAAGCATTGGGACAGCCTGGTGCACTTGGCGGCCTCGGTCATGAGCGGTCACGCCAGTGCGGTGGCAGCTCTGGCGCGGTTTGGCTCGGCCGCCCAAGGGGATCCCATCTATGACGCTGGCGTTCAATTGGGACGTTTACTGCGCACGGCTTTCCTGGCGGACTACTTTGTCAAAGACGCGTTCCGCAATGAATTGCGCCGGGTGCTCAATAGGGGTGAGGCGGTCAATGCCCTCAAGCGCGCCATCTATACCGGGCGGATCAGTCCGGCACAGGCCAAGCGTGTGGACGAAATGCAGGCCGTCGCCGATGCCTTGAGTCTGCTGGCCAACATCGTGATGGCATGGAATACCTCACAAATGCAGGCAGTCCTGGATCGCTGGTCGAACCGCCGGCAGGTGATTCCGCCCGAACTGATCGGGAAAATTGCCCCCACCAGACTGGAAAGCATCAATCTGCGGGGCGTGTTTCGCTTCCCTGTTGACCGTTATGCCGACCAAATCCTGCCCTCGCAACGGGGAGCACCGATAAGTGGCACCCATGGATGAAACCGATCACGGTTTGACGCCACGAATCACGGATTTGAAAGTGAACAGGAAAGCCAACAAGATCAACGATCTACCAACACCACCCCCGCGTCAGTGCTGGGTTTGCGCACCGCCAGTTATTGCACCGAAAACGAGAGGACCCC
>SCRU01000005.1 GCA_004323695.1 Burkholderiaceae bacterium | reverse complement strand
TGTGCGGTGTGGATCACAACGGAAAAGCTGATGAAGCCCTGATCTGCCGCATGCCCGGTTGCCGCCCGTGCGAACGCGAATCCAACCAGGCCAATCACGAACAAGCTATTGCGAACCGGCCATGCAACGCTGACCGTCGCCACCATCAAGATGGTCCACGCCGCCAACGCGACCCAGATCATGGCGCCAAAATGCGACTGCGTGAGTACCAGCCATAGTGCGGCGGGCAGATTGGCGACACCGGTTTCGGTCATGGCAATGGTGCCGGCGCATAGATAGGCCGCGAGCCCAATGCCGAGTAGCATGCAAGCCCAGCGAGCCACGCGGGCGAGTTGCATGGAAGAGTTGGGCGGCGACACAGCAGTTCGCAGCACCGCAACGCCAACGGCCCCCGCCAACGCTATATCCAGCCATGCCGCAAAAAACGGTTGCATCCAACCGGCGACAAAATCCATCACTTCACTGTGAACTTATAACTACCCTGAGTACGGTGACCATCGTCTGCGACCGCGACCCATTTCACCTGATATTCGCCGGCAGGCAGGGCGGGTAGTGCTACGCGCATGGTCTTGTGCTTGACGGCGTCAACCTCGGCTTTGGCGGTGGTGACTTGCCTGCCTCGGGCATCGCTGACGATCAGACGGCTGAACGCCGGCTCGAGTGCCTCGTCGAAACTGATACGGACTTCTTGCGGTGCGCTGACGACCGCACCTGCGATGGGAGTTTGAGTTTCAGGTTGGGCATGTGCCCAAACCTGACCGATATTGCCCAAGCAGAGTGCACCGATGATGGCCGACCAACGTAAGAAGGCACCGAGTGTAGAACGGTTAGCAGAGAAGTCATTCATGGTATCGGTCCTTTAAAAAATTGGTTTGCCGATGGTTTTCGGAAAGTGGTCAGAAGCTCCCGAAGACCGTGGGCGGCGTGCTCGACTCAAGCGTGTAGACGGTCAGCGGCTTCGGCCTGGTTCCAGGCATGCCGGGGGCGCCGAGCGGCATGCCGGGCAGAGCCACGCCCTTGATAGGACGATGCTCCTTCAGCATCTGCTGAACGAACTGCGCCGGCACCAGCCCCTCGATCAGGTAGCCTTGGACGATCGCGGTATGGCAGCCCTCGAGACTCTCGGGAATGTTGTACTTCTCCTTGATCGAGGCCATGTCGGTGGTGTTGATGAGGTTCACCTTGAAGCCGTTTTGTTCGAGGTACTTGGCATAGAGGTCGCAGCAGTAGCAGTTCGGGTTCTTGTAGAGCGTGACCGGGATGGCGGCGGCCATCGCGGACAGTGGCACGGCCAGGACAAGCGCCGTCAACAGGGTTTTCGCGTATCGCATGGTGTACTCCTTCGATTTGGTTGGGGTGATTCAATGAGTTGGCTCTTGGGCACAGCTAGCGCGCCTCGGGCGGGAAAGGTGCTTGTTGGCTTTCTTCCAGTTGGAACCTCCTTTGTTCTGGCGTCCACATTGTTTTCAGGTACTCGATCACGTCGCGGATTTCTTTGGGCGACAGCACTTGGCCGAAGGCGGGCATGGTCAGGCGCTGGGTCTTGTTGAAGGGATCCCGCCAGCCACTCTTGATGAGGCGGTACAGCATCGCATCCGAGTGTTTCCAGGTATGTCCGGTGCGGTCATGCGGCGGGGCAGGCATTTCACCCGTCGCGTTGGGCCGGTCCCAGTTGGGCTGGCCCTCGCCGTGCAGACCATGACACGCGGCGCACTGGGCGATGTAGACGCGGCGGCCGGCATCGATTCGCTGCGAGTCACCAGGGTTGCCACCAGCGCGCGCCGTTGCCGTTATCACAGTCAATGCGACACCGCAGCAGGCGATGAGGCTACGCATCCATGCGCTCCCAGAGCGTCGGGGCGCCGCTTCGCCGGAGCACGCTGCCGGCGGCGTCGGCAGCATAAAGCGCGCCGTCAGGCGTGACAACGAGCGCACTTATGGTCACCGCCGGCGCACTCACCGGTGACCACTTCTCGCCGCCGTCGGCGCTGAAGACCAGGCCGGCGTCGGTCGCGGCGTAGAGGCTGGACGGTTGGCGTGGGTCGTATGCCACTGCACGAACCGCGCGCCCGAGTTCGCCGGCGTTACGCCAGCCGCAGAAGCAATCCATGGCGCGCTGTACCCCTTGCGGCCCGGCAACGAACAGCCAACCGCTTAGCATGCTGCCCGGCATGTTCGAATGCACGAAGCGCGTGACACCGCCACGCGGACCCGCATCCATCAGGCGCCAGCGTTGCCCGCCATCCTCGCTGCGGAAGATGCCGTGCCCGTTTGCATAGGCATAGACGGTCTCGGGCCGGTCGGCGTGCGCGGCCAAGGCCGCGACATCGCTGCTCGGCAAGCCCTCGCTGCGTACTGACCAGTTGCGCCCTGCATTGTCGCTGCGCAAGACACCGATGCCGCGGCCCGAGACATAGAGGGAGCCCTTGGCGCCAGCGGACACCGCGATCGATGTGACGCGCCTCGACGCCGACGCTGGTGGAAGCTGGACGGGCGTCCAAACACGACCGCCATCGGGACTGCGATAGACCGCATCGGCGCTCGATTTGTAAAGGCTCTGGCTGGCCTGGCCGAAGACCAAGTTGACCATGCCGGCCCCGGTTGCCGGCGCCGCAGGTGCACCTGCCAGCGCGGCCCGCATATCTGGTACGCCAGCCCACAAGGCAATGGCCCCCACGCCGTGGGATCCCGCGACGAGGAAGCGCCGCCGCGCGCTTGCTGCGCCGCTCACCTGCTCTCCTTGATCTGGTCGGCGTACTTGGCGGCGATCTCGCCCATCTTCTGCATCATCTCGGCATGCATCTGGAATTCGAGCTTCTCGTTGCCCGGCGGCATGTTCAGCGTCATCGCGCTGCCCAGCATACCGCCATGGCCCATCATCGCTTGGCACGACCCCATCATGCTCATCATGTCGCCGCCCATGTGGCCGTTGGAGCCCATCTTGCCGTGCCCCATCGGCATGTTGCCCACGCCCTGCATGTTCGGAGCGGGTTTTGCAGGCTGTCCAGGGTCGGCGGCGAAGGCCATGGTGCTCGCGACGGTGAGTGCTGCCACCAGTGCGAGCTTGATCGAAATGCGTTTCATCTGAATCTCCTTTGCTTGCGTGAAATGGCGCGGCGAATCATTTCGCCGCGTTGGGGGATGCCTTTTCGGCATATCTGGACCTTGACACTCAAATTTGGTTTCGATGGCTTCGTTCATTCTTCGTCTCTCAATCGGGGGATGATGGCGCCAATGCACGCGTCAGCGAAGCCAGGAACTTCTCCGGCGGTTCGAAGCCAATCACCCGGTACGCCAGTTCCTGGCCCTGCGGGTCGAAGAAGACAATGCCCGGCGGTCCGAACAGCGAGAACCGGCGCAGCAAGGCCTGGTCGTCGGCGTTGTTGGCCGTGACGTCGGCGCGCAGCACGACCAAGTCCTTCAGACGCGCCTGGACTCGTGGGTCGCTGAACGTGAAGCGATCCATCTCCTTGCACGACACGCACCATTCAGCCCAGAAGTCGAGCATGACGTAATGGCCACGCGCCGACTGCAATCGCGCATCGAGATCGGCGACGCTCTTCACCGGCTCGAACGTGACAGCGCTTGCAACTTGCGTGGGGGCGCCGCGAATTCCGGCCAGCGGCTGCAACAGACCAGGGGTGCCGGACAGGGCGCCGGCCAGCAGGGCGATGCCGCCTACCAACCCGATCACGCCGACACCCTTGAAAAGGCGCCGATAGCCGGGCGCGTCGTGTGGCAGCGGATCTATCGCGTGCACAAACATGGCGGACACGATGAGCAGCGCCGCCCACAGCAATTCCTGCACCACCAGGGGGACCACCGGCGAGACCAGGTAGATCGCCACCGCCAGCATCACGACGCCGAACAGGCGTTTGACCGATGCCGTCCAGGGACCGGCCCGACGCACGAAGGCGCCCGCCGTGGTGCCCACCACCAG
>SCRU01000032.1 GCA_004323695.1 Burkholderiaceae bacterium | reverse complement strand
GATCCGCTTTTGCCGCAGCATGGGCTACGACGGCCTGTCGGACTTCAAGCTCAAGCTGGCCGGCAGCGTGAGCGAGGGCGTGCCGTTCATCCACCGCAGCGTGGACGCGGACGACAAGACCGGCGACGTGCTGGTCAAAGTGATCGACAACACGGTGGCCGCCTTCCTGAAATACCGCGGCGCCGCGAGCAGCGCGGCGATCGAAAAGGCGGTGGATGCGCTGGCCGACACCTACCGCACCGGCCGGCGCATCGAGTTCTTTGGCGTCGGCAATTCGGGCATCGTGGCGCAGGACGCGCAGCACAAGTTCTTCCGCCTTGGCGGCAGCGCCATCGCCTACAGCGACGGCCACATGCAGGTCATGAGCGCCTCGCTCTTGGGCCCGGGCGACTGCGTGGTCGTGATTTCGAACTCGGGGCGCACACGCGACCTGATGGACGCGGCCGGCATCGCGCGCAAGCGCGGCGCCACCACCATCGTGATCACCGCGAGCGGCTCGCCGCTCGCGATCGCGACCCAGCAGGCCGGACACATCCATCTGGCGGCGGACCACCCCGAAGGCTACGACCGCTACAGCCCGATGGTGTCGCGGCTCCTGCACCTGATGATCGTCGACGTGCTCGCAACCTGCGTGGCCCTGCGCATCGGCGGCGACAAGCTGCAACCCCTGCTGGCGGGCATGAAGGACAACCTGCGCAGCAAGCGCTACACCTGAAATTCGAAGTCAGGGCACGGGTTTCTGTGCCGGGTCTGTCGAATCCGCCCGGCCACCCGCCGGAAGTTCACGCACGATGGCGTCCACGTCCAGGGACTGGATGGAGTCCACCACCATTTCCCAGCGACCTTCTTCGCACAGGCCGCTCAGCCCGGCGCGCTCGTAGCCGTCCAGCGCCGCGCGCAAGCACGCGGCCCGCACCGCCTCGGCTGCGTCATGCAGTGCCACGCTGGATTTCTGCTGTGCCACTCGGCTACTTGCTCTGCACCTGCACCCGGATCTTTTCCACGACCTCGGGGTTTGCCAGCGTCGTCACGTCGCCGATGTCCCGCTTGTTCGAGATCGAGGCCAGTACCCGCCGCATGATCTTGCCGGAACGCGTCTTGGGCATGTCGGGCACCACATGCACTGCCGATGGCCGTGCAATCTTGCCGATGATGTCCTCGCAAGCCTTGATCACTTTTTCGGCGACGGCTGCGCGATCCGTGACGCTCGCCGGCACCGAGACGTACACCTCGGGGACCTTGCCCTTGATCTCGTCGCTGACCGGGACGACCGCGGCTTCCGATACCTCGGCGACCGTCATGCAGGCGTTCTCGATTTCCTTGGTGCCCAGGCGATGGCCCGAGACGTTGATCACGTCGTCGATGCGCCCAAGGATGCGAAAGTAGCCATCCTCCGCGTCCAGGGCGCCGTCGCCGGACACGTAGGGCCAGTCACGCCAGTCCGTGCTCTTCGGGTTCTTGCAGAACCGCTTGTAATACGTGTCGACGAATCGCTGGTCATCGCCCCAGACAGTCTGGATGATGCCCGGCCAGGGATTGCGGATGCACATGTTGCCCGCCTTCCCCGAGCCTTTGGGAAGTTCGTTGCCATCGTCATCCAGGATCACGGGGTAGATGCCTGGCAAGGCCGGACCTGCGCTGCCGGGCTTCATCGGATCAAGCGCCGGGATGGTGCTGCACAGGAAGCCACCGGTCTCGGTCTGCCAGTAGGTATCGACGATCACCGCATGGCCCTTGCCGATCTGTTCGTGGTACCACCGCCAGGCCTTCGGTTCGATCGGTTCGCCCACCGTGGTCATGTGCTTGAACTTCTGCGGCCCGTGCCTGGGGACGTCTTCCCCCAGCCGCCGCAATGCGCGCACCGCGGTCGGCGAGGTGTGGAAGATGTTGACCCCTAGTCGTTCGGAAATCCGCCACGGGCGGCTCACGTCGGGATAGGTCGGCGTGCCCTCGTAGATGACGCTGGTCGCGGCAAGCGCCAGCGGGCCGTAGACGATGTACGAATGCCCGGTGATCCAGCCGATGTCGGCCATGCACCAGTAGGTGTCTTCCGGATGGATGTCCTGGATCCATTTCGAAGTGCCGGCGACGTACGCCAGGTAGCCACCGGTACGATGCTGGCAGCCCTTGGGCTTGCCGGTGGTCCCGCTCGAATACATCAGGAACAGCGGCGCTTCGGCGTCCATCTTTTCGGGCTCG
>SCRU01000031.1 GCA_004323695.1 Burkholderiaceae bacterium | reverse complement strand
GTCCTTGAGGTTGCGGCGCGCCATGTCCTGCGGGTGCAGTTGCACGGCGGGCTCGGCCACGTGGCCGAACAGTCGCCCCAGCGTGCCGGTGCGGCTCATGCCGTGCCACTGGTCGCGCAGGCGACCGGTGGTGAGCGAGAACGGGTAGCGCGGCTCGCGCGGCTCGGCCACGGGCCGGTAGGCGTTGTCGGCGAAGCGGGCGCGGCCGTCGGGCGTGGGGAAGACGCCGTCTTCGTACAGACGCGCCTTGCCGACGGTCTCGCCGTCCCGCAGCGGCCACTGCTGTGGGCCTTTGTTGTCGAGCCGGGCGTAGCTCAGGCCCGTGATGTCAAGGTCGCGGCCGCAGGTCGATTCGCGGTGCTCGTTCCAGATGGCCTCGGGCGTGTCGTACGCGAACAGGCCGCTTTCGGCGCGAACAGGCAGCAGGGGCTCCAGCCGCCGCGCAAACTCCACCGCAATGGCCCAGTCGTGGCGCGGACCGTTTTGCGCACCGCCCGGCGCCGGCACGGCGGCACGGACACGGCTGATGCGCCGCTCGCTGTTCGTGACCGTGCCTTCCTTTTCGCCCCAGGTCGTGGCGGGCAGCAGCAGGTCGGCAAAGGCGCAGGTGGCCGTGGTGGCAAAGGCTTCCTGCACCACCACGAACTCGCAGCGCTCCAGCGCGCGGCGCACCAATGCCTGGTCGGGCATGGACTGCGCCGGGTTGGTGCAGGCAATCCACAGCGCGCGGATTTCGCCGTCGGCTGCGGCCTGGAACATCTCGACCGCCGTCTTGCCGGGCTGGGCGGGTACCGAAGGCACGCCCCAGAGCGCGGCCACTTCGGCGCGGTGTTGCGGATTCGCCAGGTCGCGGTGCCCGCTGAGCAGGTTGGCCATGCCGCCGACCTCACGTCCACCCATGGCATTGGGCTGGCCGGTCAGCGAGAACGGTCCGGCGCCGGGCCGGCCGATCTGGCCGGTGGCCAGGTGCAGGTTGATCAGCGCGGCGTTCTTGGCGGTGCCGCTGCTCGACTGGTTCAGGCCCTGGCAGTACAGGCTGAGCGTGGGCGCGCGACGCCTCGCATTGTCCGCCGGGGCGCCGGCGAACAGCCGCGCGGCGGCGTACAGGTTGTCCCGCGTGATGCCGCAAACTTGCGCGACCAGCTCGGGCGTGCAGTCGCGCACCGTGGTCTTGAGCGCGTCGAAGCCGCTGGTGTGCGCCGCGATCCAGCCGGCATCGATCCAGCCTTCCCACAGCATGAGGTGCAGCATGCCGTTGAACAGCATCACGTCGGTGCCCGGCTGGATCGGCAGATGCAGGTCGGCCAGTTCCGCCGTGTCGGTGCGGCGCGGGTCGACCACGATGATTTTCAACGCCGGGTTGGCAAGCTTTGCGTCCTCGATGCGCCGGAACAGCACCGGGTGCGCCCAGGCCGTGTTGCTGCCGGCGATGAAGATGCATTGCGCGTGGTTCACGTCGTCGTAGCAGGCGGGCGGCGCGTCCGCGCCCAGCGTCTGCTTGTAGCCGGCGACCGCGCTGCTCATGCACAGGCGCGAGTTGGTGTCGACGTTGTTGGTGCCGATGAGGCCCTTGGCCAGCTTGTTGAAGACGTAGTAGTCCTCGGTCAGCAACTGGCCCGAGAGGTAGAAGCCCACGGCGTCGGGGCCGTGCTCGACGATGATGCGCGCGAAGGTCTGGCTCGCCACACCAAGGGCGGCGTTCCAGGGTAGCGGCGCGGGCGCTTCGCCGCGTCGGACGCGCCGCATCGGCTGCTTGAGCCGGGTTTGCCGGGTCACGGCCGCGCTGGCGGTCAGGTGCAGCGTGGCGCCCTTGCTGCACAGCCGCCCGAAATTGGCCGGATGGTCCGGGTCGCCGCGCACGCCGGTGATGTGGCCGCCATCGGACTCGATGACCACGCCGCAGCCGACCCCGCAGTAGGGGCAGGTGGATCGCGTTTCTTGCATGTCTTACTCCCTGCCCGACGGGGGAAGGAGGAGCAGCCTGTTACGCCTCATGCGGCGCCTGCACGTCGTAGGTCTCGTCGCCCAGTTTGCCGGCCGCCGCGAAGCCCGGACCCGCGCGAGGCGCGGGGAGATCGAGCGCCAGCGTCGCGAGCTCGCGCGCATCCAGCAGGACCTGGCCGGCTTCGACCTTGACGGCAAAGCGCGGCGTGCAGCCCTCGTCGGGCGCCTTGGCGCAGCCGTCATCCAGCCCGATCACGCGGTTATGCAGCGGGCAGGCCACGCTGGTGCCGAACACGATGCCCTGGGACAGCGGGCCGCCCTTGTGCGGGCAGCGGTCGAGCAGCGCGAACACCTGGTCCTGGTCGTTGCGGAACACGGCGACGGCCACGCCCTTGGGGCGCGCCACCCGGCGCGCGCCCATCACGGGGATGTCTTGCACGCGGCAAATCACTTTCCAGTCATTCATGTGCTATTCCGTTCGTAGCTAACAGCGCCCGTCGGACAAGGGCTTGCGATGGTTTTCATTCAACATTTTTGAGATCAGGCGGTCAGCGACTGGAACTGCCGCGTGTCCACGCCCGCCTTGTCCGTCTCGAACCACGGATCGGGCTCGCCGTCCACGCTGAACTGCAGGCGCTCCCACAGCGCCTTGCGCCCTGCAGCGTCGTCCAGGATCCGCTTCTTGACGTAGTCGAGGCCGACGCGATGGAGGTAGTGCACGGTGCGCTCCAGGTACCAGCCTTCCTCGCGGTACAGCTGCAGGAAGCCGCCGGCATACTCCAGCACTTCCCCGGACGTCTTCACCTTCACGAGGAATTGCGCCACCTCGGTCTTGATGCCGCCGTTGCCGCCCACGTGGATTTCCCAGCCCGAATCGACGCCGATCACGCCCACGTCCTTGATGCCCGACTCGGCGCAGTTGCGCGGGCAGCCGCTCACCGCCAGCTTGACCTTGTGCGGTGCGTACATGCGCCACAGCGCGCGCTCCAGGTCCTTGCCCATCTGGGTGCTGTCCTGCGTGCCGAAGCGGCACCACTCGGAACCGACACAGGTCTTGACCGTGCGCAGCGCCTTGGCGTAGGCGTGGCCCGAGGGCATGCCGATGTCCTTCCAGACGTTTTGCAGGTCTTCCTTTTTCACGCCCAGCAGGTCGATGCGCTGGCCGCCCGTGACCTTGACGGTCGGGATCTTGTATTTGTCGACGGCGTCGGCGATGCGGCGCAGCTCGTCGGCCGTGGTCTCGCCGCCCCACATGCGCGGGATCACGCTGTAGGTGCCGTCCTTCTGGATGTTGGCGTGACTGCGCTCGTTGATGTAGCGGCTCTGCGGGTCGTCCCTGGCCTCCTTCGGCCAGGTCGAGAGCAGGTAGTAGTTGACGGCCGGACGGCACGACGAGCAGCCGTTCGGCGTGCGCCACTCCATGAAGTGAAAAACGTCGGCAATCGCCAGCAGCTTGTGCGTCCGGATCGCCTCGCGCACCTCCTGGTGGCTGTGCTCGGTGCAGCCGCACAGGGCTTTTTTCTTTGGCGTGGCCGAGTAGTCGCCGCCCGCCGTGGCCATCAAGATCTGCTCGACCAGCCCGGTGCACGAGCCGCAACTCGCGCTGGCCTTGGTGTGCCGGCGTACCTCGTCGAGCGTGAACAGGCCCTTGTCCTTGATCGCCTTGCAGATGGTGCCCTTGGTGACGCCATTGCAGCCGCAGACCTCGGCATCGTCGGGCATGCTGGCGGCCTTGCTGTGGCCTTCGTGGCCGCTGTCACCGATGTTGGATTCGCCAAACATCAGCTTGTCGCGGATGTCGTGCACGCTGCGGCCGTCGCGCAGCAGCTTGAAGTACCAGCTGCCGTCCACCGTGTCGCCGTACAGGCAGGCGCCCACCAGCTTGTCGTCCTTGATCACCAGCTTCTTGTAGACGCCGCCGAACGGGTCGCTCATCACCAGCTCTTCCGTGCCGTCGCCACCCATGAATTCACCGGCGGAGAACAGGTCGATGCCCGTGACCTTGAGCTTGGTCGAGGTGAGAGACCCGGTGTAGCGGCCGATGCCGAACTGCGCCAGGTGGTTTGCCGCCACCTTGGCCTGCTCGAACAGCGGCGCCACCAGCCCATAGGCGATGCCGCGGTGCGCCGCGCATTCGCCCACCGCGTAAATGCGCGCGTCCGTCACGGTCTGCAGGGTGTCGTTCACCACGATGCCGCGGTTGCAGTGCAGGTGCATCTTCTCCGCCAGTTCGGTGTTCGGACGGATGCCCACCGCCATGACGACGAGGTCGGTCGGCAGCTCGGTGCCGTCCTTGAACCGGATCGCCATGACCCTGCCATCCCGGTCGGGAACCAGCGCTTCGGTCTGCGCGCCGATCATGAACTTGAGCCCGCGGTCTTCCAGCGATTTCTGCAGCAGCTTGCCCGCCACATCGTCGAGCTGGCGCTCCATCAGCCAGGGCATCACATGCACCACGGTCACGTCCATGCCGCGCAGCATCAGGCCGTTGGCCGCTTCCAGTCCCAGCAGGCCGCCGCCGATGACGACGGCGCGCCTGTATTTGTGCGCGGCCTCGATCATCGCGTTGGTGTCGGCGATGTCGCGGTAGGCAATCACGCCCTCCAGGTCCTTGCCCGGCACCGGCAGGATGAAGGGGTTCGAACCGGTGCACATCAGCAGGCGGTCATACGGCTCCTCGGTGCCGTCCGCGGCGCGCACGATGCGGTGCACGCGGTCTACCTCCACGACCCTTTTGCCGGCGTGCAGCGTGATGTGGTTGTCCCGGTACCAGTCCCAGGAATTCAGCACGATCTCGTCGAGCGTTTGCTCGCCCGCGAGCACCGGCGACAGCAGGATGCGGTTGTAGTTGGGGTGCGGCTCGGCCCCGAATACCGTGATGTCGTACAGCTCGGGCGCGATCTTGAGCAATTCTTCGATGGTGCGCACCCCGGCCATGCCGTTGCCCACCATCACCAGCCGGGACTTCTTCATGTAGTGCCTTTGCGATGTGTCACTGTGGCTCAGCAAGTCCCATGCCATCTGCCGGCGTCCCGGCCGGCTTGAGCGAGGCGGCCCTGCACGCACCCGTTTGTTGCATTGCACCAATCTGGAGGCCGAACCCGCCTGACGTTGGTGCATGAATGTGAATCGCGCGATGGCGCGACGCCGCGCGAAGTCGGGCGTGGCTGGCGCGCATCTTGCACAGAACCTGAGGATTCGCGGCGTTGGTGAATGGGGTCGCTGGCGCTACGCGAAGGCCTTATCCGTTTGCAAAGGAAACTCGATGAAGAACATCATGGCTTCGCTCAAGAGCGGTGACTGGAAGTCATTGCTGGCCTGTTTTCTCTACTTTGACTCGGGATTCACCATCTGGGTCATGCTCGGCCCGCTGGCCCCGTTCATCAGCAAGGACATCGCGATGTCGCCGGCGGAACAGGGCTTTCTGGTGGCGGTGCCGGTGCTGTCGGCCGCCATCCTGCGCGTCACGCTGGGGAACCTGCTGCAATCGGAGGACGGGCGCAAGATCGCCCAGATGGGTGTGCTGCTGTCCGCGGTGCCGTCCCTTGTGCTGCTCCTGATGCCCGGCGCACCCTCGTACCTGACGCTGCTGATCTTGGGCGTGTTCCTCGGCATGGGCGGTGCGAGTTTTGCCGTGGCGCTGCCGATGGCCGGCAGCAACTATCCGCCCAGGGTGCAGGGCCTCGTGCTCGGGCTGGCGGCCGCGGGCAACATTGGCGCCGTGCTGGATGGCTTCATGTTTCCGGCGCTCGCCCACGCCTGGGGATGGCAGCGCGCCACGGCCGCTGCTCTGCCGCTACTGGCGATCACGGCACTGGCGCTGTTTTTCTGGGCCAAAGACCGCGGCCCCAAAACCGGCAGCGGCGTGCCGGCGTTTGCCGGCTTTGCGGTGAACCTGCTGGGGCTGATCGTCATGGTGCTCATGGTGCACGCGGGCCTGCTCGGTCGCGGCAAGACCGGGCTGCTGTTGTTGCCATTCCTGGGTGCCCTGCTGGCCGTTGCCGTGCTGCCGCAACGTTATCGCGCGGTGCTGGCCGAGCGCGACACCTGGGTGCTCATGCTGGTGTACAGCATCACCTTTGGCGGCTTTGTGGGCATGGCTTCCTATGTGTCGTTGCTGCTTATCAACCTGTACCAAATGAGCAAGATCGACGCTGGCTTGATGATGGCAGCGCTGGCCTTCACCGGCGCGATTCTGCGACCGCTGGGCGGTCTGATCGCCGATCGCCTCTCGGGTGTGCGCGCGCTGCTGGTCCTGCTGGCAGGTATTTCCGCGCTGGATTTCACCTTCGCGGCGGTGACGCCGGGCATGGGCGTCGGCATCTTGCTGTTGTTCGGGCTGTATGTCTGCTTTGGCTTGGGCAATGGCGCCACGTTCCAGCTGGTGCCGCAGCGCTGGAAGGGACGTACGGGCGTGATGACCGGCATCATTGGCGCGGCCGGCGGCATCGGCGGCTTTTATCTGCCGGTCGTGATGGGGATTGCCAGGGAGAGTACCGGCAGCTACCAGATGGGCTTCGCCACCTTTGGCGGCATCGCGGCGCTGGCCTTCGTGCTGGTCGCCGTGCTGCGCCAGCAATGGCTTGTCTGGGCCATGCCCGGGCATATGGACGCAGTGTTGCACACGTGAGTGGCGCTGGCGCTTTGGGCCGACGCGCGCCGCTAGCCGGACCACGGGCGGTGCCGGTGCGCTGCAACCGTGCGCGCGTCGGCTCTTGAAACCGCGTGGCCCGCCCTCAAGTCCCTGACGCCGGGCGCGCCGGTGGCGTTCGCTGGAGGTGCCCGGTTCAAGGCAACTTTTGAATGGAGGGCTTCTGCCATGTATGGATCACTCTTTTCGCGTAACGTATTCGCCGAGCTGGACCGCTTGCAGCGTGACATGCAAAGCGCGTTCGAGCTTTCACCCAGTATCCGCGGGTATGGTCACAGCGGATTTCCGGCCCTGAATGTCGGCACGACGCCGCAGTCGGTCGAGTTGTTCGCGTTTGCGCCGGGCATTGATCCGGCTTCGATCGACGTGAATCTGGAGCGTGGCCTTTTGACCGTGGCCGGGCGGCGCGAGACCGGCCTGCCGCAGGACGGCGGCGAGCAGAAAGCGGGCGATGGAGCCACGGTGTACATCAACGAGCGCTTTGCCGGCTCATTCAGCCGGGCCATCAGCCTGCCCGACGATGTCGATGCCGATGCGGTCTCGGCTGATTACAAGAATGGCGTGCTGCATGTCAGCGTCAAGCGCAAGGAATCGGCGCGGCCGCGCCGCATCTCGGTCAATGCCTGATGACGACACGCCAACTTTCAAGGAGATTGAATCATGAGCAACGAACCAGCAATCAAGAAGGGTAACGCTGCGGCCGATCCCCAAGGTGGTCAGGGCGCCGCGCAGCGCGACGGCGCCACGCTGATGCCGGCAGTGGACGTGGTCGAAAACCGCGATGGCATCACGCTGTATGCCGACATGCCGGGCGTGACCAGGGATACGCTGAACCTGCATATCGAGGCTGACGCCCTGACCATCGAAGGCGACGTGAGCCTCGATCTGCCCCAAGGCATGGAGGCAAGCTATGCGGACGTCGACGCGTCGCGCTATCGGCGCGTATTCACGCTGAGTAAGGAGCTCGACGCCGACAAGGTCTCCGCCGAACTCAGGCAGGGCGTGTTGACCTTGCATATTCCGAAGGCGGCGCATGCCCAGTCGAGGCGGATCGCGGTCGCGGTGAGTTGATGTGAACGGGAGGGCCGGGCACTCGCATCTAAACTCGGCTCTGTGAAGACAAATCTGTTGGTGCTCGGTATCGAATCCTCGTGCGACGAGACCGGCGTGGCCCTGGTCGAGTCGCACGGTACCGGCGTCCCCGTGCTTTGCGCGCACGCGCTGCACAGCCAGATCGCGATGCACCAGGCGTATGGCGGTGTGGTGCCCGAGCTTGCGAGTCGCGACCATATCCGCCGCGTGCTGCCACTGACACAACAGGTGGTCGATGAGTCCGGCCGCGCGCTCAACGAGGTCGATGTCGTGGCCTACACGCGCGGTCCCGGGCTGGCCGGCGCGCTGCTGGTTGGCGCGGGCGTGGCTTGCGCGCTCGGCGCGGCGCTTGGAAAACCGGTGCTGGGCGTGCATCACCTGGAGGGGCATTTGCTGTCGCCGTTCCTGAGCGCGGATCCGCCGCAGTTTCCGTTCGTCGCGCTGCTGGTATCGGGCGGCCACACGCAGCTGATGCGGGTCGATGGCGTCGGGCGCTACGAACTGCTGGGCGAGTCCATCGACGACGCCGCGGGCGAGGCCTTCGACAAGTCGGCCAAGCTGTTGGGTCTGGCTTATCCGGGCGGGCCGGCGCTGTCCAGGCTGGCGCAGCAGGGCGATGCGGGCGCGTTCAAGTTGCCGCGTCCGCTGCTGCACAGCGGCAACCTCGACTTTTCGTTTGCGGGACTCAAAACGGCGGTGCTGGTGCAGGCCAAGAAGCTGGGTCCCGAGTTGGAGTCGCGCAAGGCCGATCTGGCCGCATCCACCGAGGCGGCGATCGTGGAGGTGCTGGTAAAGAAGTCGCTGGCGGCGCTGCGCGAGACGGGCTTGAAGCGGCTCGTGGTGGCGGGCGGCGTCGGGGCCAACCGCAGCTTGCGGCTGCGGCTGAATGCGGCGTGCTCGGCAAAGGGCGCGCGTGTGCACTACCCGGAGCTTCATTTGTGCACCGACAACGGCGCCATGATTGCGCTGGCCGGCGCGATGCGGCTTGCAGCCGGCGTGCAGGCGGCAAGCCGCGTCTATGCGTTCGACGTGAAACCGCGCTGGCCGCTGGATGCCTTGAGTGGAGGTTCATGAAAATCAGCGGGCAGCCCTGCAGTACAAGTGCAAGTGGCGCCGTGCCGCCATTCCCGCGCCCCATCTGTCATTCCCGCACAAGCGGGAACCCAGACGGCGCCGGCGCGCTGCCGTGGATTCCCGCCTGCGCGGGCATGACGAAGTCTCGGGAGCGACGAAACGCCGAGGCACCAGCTCAGTTGATGGCGAGCGGCGTGACCTTGCTCGCCGGCACCTGCTTGACCAGCTTGAGCGTCAGCACGCCGTTCTCCAGCCTGGCGTCGCTGCCGGCCACGTCGATATCCTGCGGCAGCTCGTACGCGGCCTTGTAGCGGCGCGGTGCGCCCTCCAGGCTCTCGATGCGCACAATGTTGCCTTCGATGCCGATGGACAGCTGCTCCTTGGCGATGCCGGGCAGGTCAAAGCTCATGGTGACGGTCTTGTCGTCCTGCTCGACCGTGCAGCCGCTCTGGCGGGCGGTGAGCTGCAGGTCGCCGAGGAAGCGCTCGAGGGCGGGGGAATAGACGCTGCGACGCAAAACTGCGGGGGCGACAGGGGTAAAAAACATGGTGGAACTCCTTGTACACTGCGCGGCTTTCAACATCGATCGCCGCATGCAACGAATCTGTGTGCGGTGCGTCTGTTTTCAAGGCAAATTCCCCGATGAATATTTCGCGCCGCCGACTCTTGAATTCTCTCACGGTGGCGCTATCTGCGCCGGCCGCGGCCTTCGCCCGCGCGCCGCAGGGCGACTCGATTCAGCTCGCGATGATCGAAGGTCTGAGCGGGCCGTTTGCGAACGCCGGGGAGGCGGTATACCGCAACCTGCTATGGGCCGTGGAGCGGGTGAACGCGCACGGCGGGGTGCGGCTTCCGGCCGGCGCGGGCGGGCATCGGCCGCTGCAGCTGGTCCGCTACGACAGTCGTGGTCAGGTCGAGGACGCGCTGTCGGCCTTTCGCGCGGCGATCGACGACGGCGTGCGCATCGTGTTGCAGGGCAACTCATCAGCCGTGGCTGCCGCGCTGATCGACGCGATCAACAGGCACAACGAGCGCGAGCCGGACAAGCGGGTGATTTTTCTGAACTACGCGGCGGTCGATCCGATCCTGACGAATGAAAACTGCAGCTTCTGGCACTTTCGCTTTGATGCCCATGCCGACATGCGCATGGCCGCGTTGATGCAGGTCATCAAGGGCGACAAGGCGCTGCAGCGGGTTTACCTGATCGGCCAGGACTACAGTTTTGGCCAGGCCGTGCTGCGCGAGGCGCGCCGTCAGCTCGGCGTGCAGCGCCCCGATGTACAGATCGTGGGCGACGAGTTGCATCCGATGGGGCGCATCAAGGACTTCCTGCCGTACGCCAGCAAGATCAAGGCCAGCGGCGCGCAGGCCGTCATCACCGGCAACTGGGGCAACGATCTGACGCTGCTGGTCAAGGCTGCCCGGGAGGCGGGCTACAGCGGCAAGTTCTACACCTTCTACGGCAACGCGCTGGGCGCGCCGGCGGCCATCGGGCAAGCCGGTGTCGGCAAGGTGGTTGCCGTGGCCGAATGGATGCCGAACGTGCCCGGCAGAGCCAGCGAGGCGTTCTACCGGGCGTTCCTGTACCGCTTTCCGAAGCCGGCGGACGAATATGTGCAACTGCGCATGCAACTGATGATGCAGGCGCTGGCGCAGTCCATGGCCCGCGCGGGCACGACCGATGCCGTTGCGGTGGCCGGCCAGCTGGAGCACGCGGGCGCGACGGTGGCGGGGCAGACCGGCACGATGCGCGCAGCCGATCACCAGTTCCAGCAGCCGCTCGTGGTGGGCGTGATGGAGCGCCAGGGCACGCCTGGTGTGACGTTTGACGAGGAAGGTTCGGGCTACGGTTTTCGCGTGATCCGCCGGATCAGCGCGGCCCAGGCCGAGCAGCCCACGACGTGCCGGATGGTACGTCCCTCCTGATACGGGTGCCACATGGCGCGGCCCCTGCCTGCGACTCAGCCGCGCCCGGGGCGCCTGGCTACGAGCCGTAGCCCAGGCAGGCGCCCGCGTTCGGCAGGCCCCGGCACTCGCGCTGCAGGCGCCGGTCGCGCTCGGCGCGGGTTTCGCCGTTACCCTTTTCAAATTTGACCCGCCCCGCATTCTTGCCCTTGGCCGACTGCGCGGCGTGCTGCTTGCTCTTTTTTGCCTTGGCCTCGGTGGCGTCGGCGCCCATGCAAAGCAGTGCGGCCGCGCACAGCAGCGCGATGCCGCTGCCCGCGCGGTAAATGCGTGAAATCCTGAGGTGCATGTTTTCTCCCTTTGGCGTGGATGCTGCCGTCGCAGCCATCATAGCGGCTGCGCGACCGCCGCAGCGCCGCGGTCGGTCGGCGACAATAGGCGCCTGCCATTGCACTGACACCGATCACTCCACCATGCGCCAAGCGATCCAGAGCCTCGAAGAATCCAGAATCCGTGAAGTCGCCAATGCCGGCATGGGCCGCAGCGACGTACTGGCCTTCTGGTTTGGCGAGAGTGACGAGGTCACGCCGGATTTCATCCGGCAGGCGGCGATCGATTCGCTCCAGCGCGGCGAGACCTTTTACGCGCATAACCTGGGCCTGCCCGAGTTGCGCGAGGCGGTTGCCGGCTACCTGGGTGCGCTGCACGGCGAGGTCGCGGCGGATCGCATTGCCGTCACTTCAGGCGGCGTGAATGCGCTGATGCTGGCGATGCAGGCGCTGGTCGATGCGGGCGACGAGGTGGTGGCGGTGACGCCGGTCTGGCCCAATCTCACGGCGCAGCCGCGGATTTTGGGAGCGAAGCTGCGCTGCGTGCCGCTGCGGCCTGAGCGCAGTGGCCCGCAGCGTGGCGCCTGGTCGCTGGACTTGGGCGCGCTGCTCGCTGCCATCACGCCGACGACGAAACTGCTGATCCTCAACGCACCGAACAACCCGACCGGCTGGACGCTGACGCGCGCCGAGCAGCACGCGATCGTTGATCACTGTCGCAAGACCGGCACCTGGATCCTGGCCGACGAGGTGTACGAGCGCCTGTACTACGCGGGCGATACCGCCAATGGCGCCGCGCCGAGCTTCCTGGACGTGACCACGCCGGATGACCGGCTGGTCGTGGTGCACAGCTTCTCAAAGAGCTTTCTGATGACCGGCTGGCGCCTGGGCTGGCTGGTGATGCCGCCGGCCATGACGCCGCACATGGGCAAGCTGATCGAGTTCAACACCTCCTGCGCCAGCGTCTTCACGCAGCGCGCCGGCGTGGTGGCGCTGGAGCGCACGGCGGAGGTCACGCCACGCGTGGTGTCGCACCTCAAGGCCTGCCGCGACACCCTGGTGCCGCTGTTGCAGGCGGTGCCCGGTGTGCAGGTGGCGCCGGCGCGCGGCGGCATGTACGCCTTCTTCAATCTGGAGGGGCATGGCGACTCGCTGCAGACAGCCAAACGGCTCGTGACCGAGGCCGGCCTGGGGCTGGCGCCCGGCAATGCCTTTGCGCCCGAGGCGCAGGGCTGGCTGCGCTGGTGCTTTGCGTCGCACGAGCCGGGCCGCCTGGTCCAGGGGGTGGAACGGCTGAAAACCTGGCTCCGGTTATAATTGACAGGCTTTGCATGCTGCAAGGCGCACGGTGAGGGCAGTTCCAGCGTTCACCGCAAGTCAAACATCCCGGAACACAAGGAAATGGAAATGATCGCATCCAGCATCAAGGCCGAGGTCGTCAAGGCCAACGCGCGCAGCGCCACCGACACGGGCAGTCCCGAAGTGCAGGTCGCCCTGCTGACGGCCCGCATCAACGAACTCACGCCGCACTTCAAGACGCATGCCAAGGACCATCACGGCCGGCGCGGTTTGCTGCGCATGGTGAGCCGCCGGCGCAAGCTGCTTGACTATCTGAATTCCAAAGACCACGACCGTTACGTCGCGCTGATCAGCAAACTCGGTCTGCGCAAATAAGCGGTCCATCGAATGCCAGCGCCTGAGTTAGTTCACTAGCTCAGGCGTTTTTTACTTCGGAGCCAGGCAAAACGAATGCGCGCTGTGTCATTCCAGAAGAAATCCGGTGATCTGCGTGATTTTTTCTGGAATGGCATCGTGTTCTGAGCGCCGGACTCCGGGCCGTTGGCGCAGCCTCATGCGCCCGATTCTTCAGGAGCCATCCACATGACCATCTTCAACAAAACGACCAAGACCTTCCAGTGGGGCGCGCACACCGTCACCATGGAGACCGGCGAAATTGCGCGCCAGGCCAGCGGCGCCGTGCTGCTCAGCATGGACGGTACCGTGGTGCTCGCCACCGTGGTGGGCAAGACCGAGGGCAAGGCGGGGCAGGACTTTTTCCCGCTGACCGTGGACTACATCGAGAAGACCTATGCCGCCGGCAAGATTCCCGGCAGCTTTTTCAAGCGTGAAGGCCGACCCAGCGAGTTCGAGACCCTGACCAGTCGCCTGATCGACCGCCCGATCCGCCCGTTGTTTCCAGAGGGCTTCTTCAACGAAGTGCAGGTGGTGATCCATACCCTCTCGCTGAACCCCGAAGTCGATGCCGACATCGCGGCCATGATCGCGACCAGCGCGGCACTGTCCGTCAGCGGCATCCCGTTCAGCGGCCCGATCGGCGCGGCCCGCGTGGGTTACATCAACGGCGGGTATGTGCTCAATCCCGGCCAGACGCAGCGCAAGGATTCGCAGATGGATCTGGTGGTTGCGGGCACCGAAGCCGCCGTGCTGATGGTGGAGTCGGAGGCGAAGCAACTGTCCGAGGAAATCATGCTGGGTGCCGTGGTGTTCGGCCACGAGCAGGGCCGCATTGCCATCAACGCGATCCACGAACTGGTGCGCGATGCCGGCAAGCCGGTGTGGGACTGGAAGGCGCCCGCCAGGGACGATGTGCTGATCGCCAAAGTGGCCGCGCTGGCCCAGGAAAAGCTGGCCGCCGCCTACCAGATTCGCAACAAGCAGGCCCGCACCCACGCCACGCGCGAAGTAACCACCTGGACCAAGATGGGCCTGAAGGCCGAGGGCGTGGAGTTCGACAGTGTGGCCGTGGACGGCCTGCTGTTCGACATCGAGGCCAAGATCGTGCGCAGCCAGATCCTGGCCGGCGATCCGCGCATCGACGGCCGCGACACCCGCACCGTGCGTCCGATTGAAATCCGCGCCAGCGTGCTGCCGCGCACCCATGGCTCCGCTCTGTTCACCCGCGGCGAAACGCAGGCGCTGGTCGTGACCACGCTGGGTACCGAGCGTGATGCGCAGCGCATCGATGCGCTCGCCGGCGAGTTCGAGGACCGCTTCATGCTGCACTACAACATGCCTCCGTTCGCGACCGGCGAGACCGGCCGCGTCGGCAGCCCCAAGCGCCGCGAAATCGGCCACGGCCGGCTCGCCAAGCGCGCCCTGGTGGCGGTGCTGCCGAGCAAGGACGAATTCCCCTACACGATGCGTGTGGTGAGCGAGGTGACCGAATCCAACGGCTCCTCGTCCATGGCGTCGGTCTGCGGCGGCTGCCTGTCGCTGATGGACGCCGGCGTGCCGCTCAAGGCGCACGTGGCCGGCATTGCCATGGGCCTGATCAAGGAAGAGAACCGCTTTGCAGTGCTGACCGACATTCTGGGCGATGAAGATCATCTGGGCGACATGGACTTCAAGGTGGCCGGCACGACGAACGGCATCACGGCGCTGCAGATGGACATCAAGATCCAGGGCATCACCAAGGAAATCATGCAGGTCGCGCTGGCGCAGGCCAAGGAGGCGCGCATGCACATCCTGGGCAAGATGCAGCAGGCCATGGGCGAAGCCAAGGCCGAGATTTCCAGCTTCGCGCCGCGCCTGACCACCCTGAAAATCAACCCCGAGAAGATCCGCGACGTGATCGGCAAGGGCGGCGCGGTCATCCGCGGCCTGCAGGAAGAGACCGGCACGCAGATCAATATCGACGAAGACGGCACCATCACCATCGCCTCGACCGATCCGGCCAAGGCCGAGGAAGCGAAAAGGCGCATCGAGCAGATCACGGCCGAAGTCGAGATCGGCAAGATCTACGAAGGCCCGATCACGAAGATTCTGGATTTCGGCGCGCTGGTCAACTTGCTGCCTGGCAAGGACGGCCTGCTGCATATCAGCCAGATCGCGAACGAGCGCGTCGAGAAGGTGACCGACTACCTCAAGGAAGGCCAGATCGTCAAGGTCAAGGTGCTGGAGACGGATGAGAAGGGTCGCGTCAAGCTCTCGATGAAGGCGCTGCTGGATCGCCCCGCGCAGCCCGGTTATGGCGCCGAGCATTCGGGTTCCGCCCACCAGTCCTGATTTGCTATTTAGTTGATAGCTCATAACGCCCTCTCATCAAGGGCTGCGAGGTCAAAAGATCATGAAAGCGATTGAAATCACCGCCTTTGGTGCGCCGGATGTCCTGCGCGCCGGCGAGCGCCCCGCGCCGGTAGCCGGCACGGGCGAATTGCTGATTCGCGTAGCGGCCTCCGGTGTGAACCGGCCCGATGTGCTGCAGCGTACCGGCAACTACCCGGTACCGCCCGGCGCCTCGGATGTTCCGGGGCTGGAGGTGGCTGGCGTGATCGAGAGCGGCGACGCAGCAGCGATGGCGCAGGCGGGCTTGCGCGTGGGCGACCGCGTGTGCGCGCTGGTCGCGGGTGGCGGTTACGCGGAGTTGTGCGTGGCGCCCGTGGGCCAGTGCCTGCCAGTGCCCAAGGGCTTGAGCGATGTCGAGGCGGCCTCGCTGCCGGAAACGTTTTTCACCGTCTGGAGCAACGTGTTCGAGCGCGGCCGCCTGCAAAAGGGCGAGACGCTGCTGGTCCAGGGCGGCTCCAGCGGTATCGGCGTGACCGCGATCCAGATGGCCAGGGCGCTGGGCGCGACGGTGATCGTCACGGCCGGAAGCGCCGACAAATGCGCGGCCTGTCTGGCGCTGGGCGCCGACCATGCGATCAACTATCGCGACGCCGACTTTGCCGAAGAGAGCAAGAAACTCACCGGCGGCGCGGGCGTGAACGTGATCCTCGACATGGTGGCGGGCAGCTACGTGGCGCGCGAAATCAATTGCCTGGCCGAGGACGGACGCCTCGTCATCATTGCGGTGCAGGGCGGCGTCAAGAGCGAGATCAACGCGGGTCTGGTGCTGCGCCGCCGGCTCACGGTGACCGGCTCCACATTGCGCGCGCGTCCGGTCGCGTTCAAGACGGCGATTGCAAAGGCCTTGCGCCAGCACGTCTGGCCGCTGATCGAGAACGGCAGCATCAAGCCGGTGATCCACAGCACCTTTGCGGCGCAAGAAGCTTCCAGGGCGCATGCGCTGATGGAGTCGAACCAGCATGTGGGCAAGATCGTCCTGACATGGTGACGGCGTGAAGAAGCGGCTGATCGTCGGCAACTGGAAAATGAACGGCAGCCTGGCTGCGAATCGGGCATTGCTCGAAGCGCTGCGGTCAGGCCTGGATTCCCTCCGGTGCGCGGTTGCGGTTTGCGTTCCCGCGCCGTATCTGGCGCAAACCTCTCAGCTGCTCTCTGGAAGCGACATGGCTTGGGGCGCGCAGGATGTCTCTGCCCATGAAGCCGGCGCCTACACGGGCGAAGTGTCCGCCGCCATGCTGAAGGAATTCGGCGTGCGCTATTGCATCGTCGGGCATTCGGAGCGGCGCCAATATCACAGTGAGGCTGACGGCCTGGTGGCTGCCAAGGCCCAGCGCGCGCTGGAGCTCGGCATCACGCCGATCGTGTGTGTCGGCGAGACACTGGCCGAACGCGATGCGGGCCGAACCGAGGCCACCGTGACGCGTCAACTGGCCGCGGTGATCGAAGAGAACGCTCCACGCACGGCCGACATCGTGGTGGCCTACGAGCCGGTGTGGGCCATCGGCACCGGGCAGACGGCAACCCCGCAGCAGGCGCAACACGTGCATGCGCTGCTGCGTGCCCAGCTGGGCGCTGCCGGCGGCGATGCCGCGCAGATCGCGATCCTGTATGGCGGCAGCATGAATGCGGGCAACGCGGCCGAGCTGCTGGCCCAGCCCGACATCGACGGCGGCCTGATTGGCGGCGCCTCGCTGCGCGCCCCGGATTTTTTGAAGATTATTGCTGCAGCCCTCTAGGGGAAAGCAGTTGAAGCTATAGATTTAGGAGTCTACTGATGCATCTCGTGCTCAACATCATTCTGGCCGTCCAGGTGCTGACGGCCATTGGGCTGATCGGCCTGATCCTGGTTCAGCACGGCAAGGGCGCCGATATGGGCGCGGCGTTTGGCAGCGGTGGTTCGGGCAGTCTGTTCGGGGCCAGCGGAAGCGCCAACTTCCTGTCGCGCTCCACGGCGGTGCTGGCGACGGTGTTTTTCGCCTGCACGCTGGCGCTCGCGTACTTTGGCAATTTGCGTCCTGCTGCCAGCAGCGGCAGCGTGCTGGAGCGCGCCGCCGTGACCGCTCCGGCGCCGCAGGCGCCGGCGTCCGGCGTTGCCACGCAAATTCCGGGCAGCGCCGCGCCCGCGCAGAAATCCAGTGCGGTGCCGGCCACTGCCGTGCCGCCGGCTCCGGCCGCATCGGGGGCGGCGCAGATTCCGACCAAATGAGCGCCCGTGCAAGGGCGCCTTCCTGCGCCCGGGTGCAGAGTGATTTCAGAGTAAACTAGAAGACTGCCCGGAGAGCAAAAACCGCAAGGTGCCTCATGCGATCCTGGGCAACAAATAAGCCGCCGTCGTGGTGAAATTGGTAGACACGCTATCTTGAGGGGGTAGTGGCGAAAGCTGTGCGAGTTCGAGTCTCGCCGACGGCACCAGACAAGAGAGCTCGCCAGGCCCGGTGCCAGCGGGCATGACCGTGATCAGAACCCGCGATGAACCTGAATCAGTACCTCCCCGTTCTATTGTTCATCCTGGTGGGCATCGGCGTTGGTGTGGTGCCCCAGGTGCTGGGCTACATCCTCGGGCCCAATCGCCCGGACACCGCCAAGAACTCTCCTTATGAATGCGGCTTCGAGGCGTTCGAGGACGCCCGCATGAAGTTCGACGTGCGCTACTACCTCGTTGCCATCCTGTTCATCCTGTTTGACCTCGAGATCGCCTTCCTGTTTCCGTGGGCAGTGTCGCTGCGGCAAATCGGATCGGCCGGTTTCTGGGCCATGATGATTTTTCTGGGCATCCTCGTCGTGGGCTTTGTCTACGAGTGGAAAAAGGGCGCGCTGGACTGGGAATGAACCCCAAGACGGGAGAACGATATGGCGATTGAAGGTGTTTTCAAGGAAGGCTTCGTCACGACCAGCTACGACTCGGTGGTGAACTGGGCCAAGACTGGCTCGCTTTGGCCGATGACTTTCGGGCTCGCCTGCTGCGCCGTGGAGATGATGCACGCGGGCGCCGCGCGTTATGACATAGACCGCTTCGGCATGCTGTTTCGTCCGAGCCCGCGCCAGTCCGACCTGATGATCGTGGCCGGCACGCTGTGCAACAAGATGGCGCCGGCGCTGCGCAAGGTGTATGACCAGATGAGCGAGCCGCGCTGGGTGCTCTCGATGGGCTCCTGCGCCAACGGTGGTGGCTACTACCACTACAGCTACTCGGTCGTGCGCGGCTGCGACCGCATCGTGCCGGTGGATGTTTATGTGCCTGGCTGTCCGCCGACCGCCGAGGCGCTGCTGTACGGCATCATCCAGTTGCAGCAGAAGATCCGCCGCACCAACACCATTGCGCGCGTCTGAAGGGGTTTTTTTGATGACTGCATTTGCCGTAAACCCCGAAACCTTGAAGGACACGATTGCCGCGGCGCTGGGCGAGAAAGCCAAACATATCAGCCTGAAGCTGGGCGAGGTGACCGTGGTGGTGTCCGCCGCCAGCTATCTGCAGGCCGCCACCCTTCTGCGCGATGCGCCGGGTTGCCAGTTCGAGCAGCTCATCGATGTGTGCGGAGTGGACTATTCGGACTACAAGGAAGGCGCCTGGGATGGTGCCCGCTACTGCGTGGTGCTGCACCTGCTGTCGGTCAGCCTGAATCAGCGTGTGCGGGTCAAGGTGTTCGCGCCCGACGACGACTTGCCCGTGGTGGCGTCGGTGAGCAGCATCTGGAGTGCCGCGAACTGGTTCGAGCGCGAGGCGTTCGACCTGTTCGGGATCGTGTTCGAGGGGCACAGCGACCTGCGCCGTATCCTGACCGACTACGGCTTCATCGGTCATCCGTTCCGCAAGGATTTTCCGACTTCCGGGCATGTCGAAATGCGCTACGACGCGGAACAAAAGCGGGTGATCTACCAGCCGGTCACGATCGAGCCGCGCGAGATCACGCCGCGCATCATCCGTGAAGACAATTACGGCGGGCTGCACTGACCATGGCTGAAATCAAGAACTACACCCTCAACTTCGGGCCGCAGCACCCGGCGGCGCATGGCGTTCTGCGCCTGGTGCTGGAACTCGACGGCGAGGTCGTGCAGCGCGCCGATCCGCATATCGGGCTGCTGCATCGCGCCACCGAGAAGCTGGCCGAGAGCAAGACCTACATCCAGTCGCTGCCCTACATGGATCGTCTCGACTACGTGTCGATGATGTCCAACGAACATGCCTACTGCCTTGCCATCGAGCGGCTGCTGGGCATCTCGGTGCCCGAGCGTGCCCAGTACATCCGTGTCATGTTTGCCGAAATCACCCGACTGCTGAACCACCTGATGTGGCTGGGCGCACACGGGCTCGACTGCGGCGCGATGAACGTGCTGATCTATTGCTTTCGCGAGCGCGAGGATCTGTTCGATATGTACGAGGCGGTCTCGGGCGCGCGCATGCACGCGGCGTATTTTCGTCCCGGCGGCGTGTATCGCGACCTGCCGGACACCATGGCGCAGTACAAGGTCAGCAAGATCAAGAACGCCCGGGTGATCGGGCAGCTCAATGAAAACCGCCAGGGTTCGCTGCTCGACTTCATCGACGATTTCTGTACCCGTTTTCCTGCGCTCGTGGACGAGTACGAAACCCTGCTCACCGACAACCGCATCTGGAAGCAGCGCACCGTGGGCATTGGCGTGATATCACCCGAGCGCGCCCTCAACCTCGGCTTTACCGGCGCCATGCTGCGCGGCTCCGGCGTCGCCTGGGACTTGCGCAAGAAGCAGCCCTACGAGGTCTATGACCGCATGGACTTCGACATTCCGGTGGGCAAGACCGGCGACTGCTACGACCGCTATCTCGTGCGCGTGCAGGAAATGCGCCAGGCCAATCGCATCATCAAGCAATGCGTGGACTGGCTGCGCGTGAATCCCGGCCCGGTGATCACCGACAACCACAAGGTCGCGCCGCCCGCGCGCGAAGCGATGAAAACGAACATGGAGGATCTGATCCACCATTTCAAGCTGTTCACCGAAGGCATGCATGTGCCCGAAGGTGAAACTTATGCAGCGGTCGAGCATCCCAAGGGCGAGTTCGGCATCTACATCGTGAGCGACGGGGCAAACAAACCCTACCGGCTGAAAATCCGCCCGCCCGGATTCCCCCACCTCGCGGGACTGGACGAACTGGCGCGCGGGCACATGATTGCGGACGTCGTCGCGATCATCGGGACCCTGGATATTGTGTTTGGAGAGATTGATCGATGATCTCTGAAGAAATGAAGGCGCGCTTCGACAAGGAAGTCGCCAAGTACCCGGCTGACGGGAAGCAGTCCGCGGTCATGGCCTGCCTGGGCATGATCCAGCTGGAGCGCGGCTATATCAGCCAGGAGAGCGAAAACGAGGTGGCCGCGTACTTGGGCATGCCGCAGATCGCGGTGCACGAGGTGACCACGTTCTACAACATGTTCAACCAGCACCCCGTGGGCAGGTACAAGCTCAACGTCTGCACCAACCTGCCGTGCCAGTTGCGCGACGGGGATCGGGCGCTCCGGCATCTGGAGCAGCGCCTGGGCATCAAGATGGGCGAGACCACGGCGGACGGGCTGTTCACGTTGCAGCAAGCCGAGTGTCTGGGCGCCTGCGCCGATTCGCCCGTGCTGCTGGTGAACGACCGCACCATGTGCAGCTTCATGAGCAACGAGCGGCTGGACCAGATGATCGACGGATTGCGGGCCGCATCGGCGGCTGAGGTGAAGTAATGTCTCCAGAAAATATCCTGTCGCAATTTGTCGCCACCGGCACCGAGACCTGCTTTCACGGCCGGCATCTCGAGCCGCAAATCTATGCCGGGCTGGACGGTGGCAACTGGCGCCTGAAGGACTATCTGGCGCGCGGCGGCTACCAGGCGCTGCGCAAAATTCTCGGCAAGGACGGTGTCGCCGGCAACGAAGCAGGCATGACGCAGGACCAGGTGATCGCCACGGTCAAGGAGTCTGCGCTGCGCGGACGTGGCGGCGCGGGCTTTCCGACCGGTCTGAAGTGGAGTTTCATGCCGCGCAAGTTCCCGGGTCAGAAGTACCTGGTCTGCAACTCCGACGAAGGCGAGCCGGGTACCTGCAAGGACCGCGACATCCTGCAATACAACCCGCACATCGTGATCGAGGGCATGGCCATTGCCGCCTATGCCATGGGCATCACGGTCGGTTTCAACTATATCCACGGCGAGATTTTTGCGAGCTACGAGCGCTTCGAGGAGGCGCTGGAAGAGGCGCGCGCCGCCGGCCTGCTGGGCGACCATATCCTGGGCAGCGACTTCAGTTTCCAGTTGCACGCATTCCACGGTTTTGGTGCCTACATCTGCGGCGAGGAAACCGCGCTGCTGGAATCGCTGGAGGGCAAGAAGGGGCAGCCGCGCTTCAAGCCGCCGTTCCCGGCCAGTTTTGGGGTGTACGGCAAGCCCACCACGATCAACAACACGGAAACTTTTGCGGCCGTGCCGTGGATCATCCGCAACGGCGCGCAGGCGTATCTGGCCTGCGGCAAGCCGAACAATGGCGGCACCAAGATCTATTCGGTCAGCGGCGATGTGCAGCGGCCCGGCAATTATGAGGTCCCGATGGGAACGCCGTTTGCCAGGCTGCTGGAGCTGGCGGGTGGCGTGCGGGCCGGGCGCCAGCTCAAGGCCGTGATCCCGGGCGGATCGTCGGCGCCGGTGCTGCCGGCCTCCATCATGATGGACTGCACGATGGACTATGACTCGATTGCCAAGGCTGGCTCCATGCTCGGCTCGGGCGCGGTCATCGTGCTGGACGACTCGCGTTGCATGGTGCGTTCGCTGCGCCGCCTTTCCTATTTCTACATGCACGAGTCCTGCGGCCAGTGCACGCCCTGCCGCGAGGGCACGGGCTGGCTGTGGCGCATGGTGAACCGCATCGAAAACGGACAGGGGCGAGCAGCCGATCTGGATGTGCTGGATTCCGCGGCCGACGGCATCATGGGGCGCACGATTTGTGCGCTGGGGGATGCCGCGGCCATGCCGGTGCGCGGCATGATCAAGCATTTTCGTCCCGAATTTGAATATCACATTGAGCACAAGACCTGCCCGGTCCCCGAGTACGTCTGAGCGAATCGTCCCCATGATTGAACTTGAACTCGACGGGAAAAAGGTGGAGGTTGCCGAAGGCAGCATGGTGATGCATGCCGCGGACAAGGCCGGCACCTACATCCCGCATTTTTGCTATCACAAGAAGCTCACCATTGCCGCCAACTGCCGCATGTGCCTCGTGGACATCGAGAAGATGCCCAAGCCCATGCCGGCCTGCGCGACGCCGGTGTCGCAAGGCATGATCGTGCGCACCAAGAGCGCCAAGGCCATCACGGCGCAGAAGTCGGTGATGGAATTTCTGCTGATCAACCATCCGCTGGACTGCCCGATCTGCGACCAGGGCGGTGAATGCCTGCTGCAGGATCTGTCCGTTGGCTACGGTGCTTCGACCTCGCGCTACGAGGAAGAAAAGCGCGTGGTGTTTCATAAGGACGCGGGGCCGCTGGTAGCCATGGAGGAGATGACCCGCTGCATCCACTGCACCCGCTGCATTCGCTTCGGCATCGAAATTGGCGGCGTGATGGAGCTCGGCATGATCCATCGCGGCGAACATTCCGAGATCACCACAGTGAAGGGCGGCACGATCGACTCCGAACTGTCGGGCAACATGATCGACCTCTGTCCGGTCGGCGCGCTCACGAGCAAGCCGTTCCGCTATAGCGCGCGCACCTGGGAGTTGTCGCGCCGCAAATCCATCAGCCCGCACGATTCCACGGGTGCGAATCTCACGGTCCAGGTGAAGAATAATCAGGTGCTGCGCGTTGTGCCGCTGGAGAATGAGGACGTCAACGAGTGCTGGATTGCGGACCGTGACCGTTTCTCCTACGAGGCATTGAACAGCGACGAGCGGCTGACCAGCCCCATGCTCAAGCAGGGCGGCGATTGGAAAACCGTGGACTGGCAGACCGCGCTGGAATACGTGGCGAACGGCCTGGTGCAAATCAAGGCCAAGCATGGGCCGCAAGGCATCGGCCTGCTGGCCAGCCCGCACAGCACGCTGGAGGAGCTCTACCTGGCGACGGCGCTGATGCGCGGCCTGGGCAGCGACAACATTGACACCCGCCTGCGCAACGCCGAGTTTCCCGCGTTCGAGGGCGTCCGGTATCTGGGGACGTCGATTGCGTCGCTCTCGCAATTGCAGCGTGTGCTGGTCGTGGGCTCGAACCTGCGCAAGGATCATCCGCTGTTTGCACAACGAATTCGGCAGTCTGCCCGCACTGGATGTGAAGTTAATGCTATCACTTCTGAAGCATTGCTGGCCGCCCCCGACGCGTGGGCCATGCCGGTGGCGCATGCGGTGTTGACCGCGGCGGACGCCTGGCCCCAGGCGCTGGCCGACGTGGCCACCGCGGTCGCGATCGAAAAGGGCGTTGCGGCGCCGGCAGCCGGCAACGCCAGCGACACGGCCCGGGCCATTGCCAGGTCGTTGCTGGGCGGCGAGCGCAAGGCCATCCTGCTGGGCAACGCGGCGGCGCATCACGCCCGCGCCTCCAGCCTGCTGGCGCTGGCCAACTGGATCGGCGCGCAGACCGGGGCCACGGTGGGGTACCTCACCGAGGCGACGAACACCGTCGGTGCGCAACTGGTGGGCGCATCGCCGAACGCCGCCCACGCGGGCCTGAATGCGGGCCAGATGCTCGCGGGCGGTCTGAAGGCGGTGCTGCTGTTGAACAACGAGCCCGAGTTCGATTCGGCCGCCGGTGCGACGGCGAAGGCGGCGTTGAGCCAGGCGGACATGGTCGTGACGCTGAGCCCGTTCAAGGCGAACATGGACTTCAGCGATGTGCTGCTGCCCATCGCGCCGTTCACCGAGACGCCCGGCACCTTCGTGAATGCCGAAGGCCGTGTGCAGGGCTTTCATGCGGTCGTGAAACCGCTGGGCGAAACGCGCCCGGCCTGGAAAGTGCTGCGTGTGCTGGCGAATCTGCTCGGGTTGCCGGGTTTCGAATTCGAGTCGTCGCAGGACGTGCTCCAGCACCTGCGGGGCGCACAGCCTGCCGGGGCGACCCACGTGGCCGCGGAAAAATTGAGCAATGCGACCAGCGCGCCGATTGACCTGACGGCTACCGGTGCGGCACCCGTCGTGGCGAGCATCTATCAGCTCGATGGCCTGGTGCGCCGCGCGCCGTCCCTGCAAATGACGGCGGATGCGCTGCATGCGGCCAGCCAGAAGGGAGCGGCAGCATGATCGAAGCGTTTTACACGGGCGGGCTTGGACTGGCCGGCGGGGCCTGGTGGACTGTGGTGGTCTGGCCCATCATCTGGGCCCTGATCAAGATCGTGGTCGTACTGGTGCCGTTGATGATTTGCGTGGCCTATCTCACGCTGTGGGAGCGCAAGGCGATCGGCTTCACGCAGATACGGCTGGGCCCGAATCGGGTCGGACCCTCCGGTCTGTGGACACCGATTGCCGACGCGCTCAAGCTGCTGACCAAGGAAATCATCATGCCCGCGGCGGCCAGCCGGGGCTTGTTCGTGCTGGGGCCCATCATGACCATCATGCCGGCGCTCGCGGCCTGGGTGGTGATTCCGTTCGGCCCGGACGTGGCGCTCGCCAACGTGAATGCCGGTCTGCTGTTCCTCATGGCGATCACGTCGCTGGAGGTGTACGGCGTGATCATCGCGGGCTGGGCCTCCAATTCCAAGTATGCCTTCCTGGGCGCCATGCGTGCCTCGGCCCAGATGGTCAGTTACGAGATCGCCATGGGCTTTTGTTTCGTGGTCGTGCTGATGGTCTCGGGCACCATGAACATGAGCGATATCGTTATGGGCCAGGGCAGGGGCCACTTTGCCGCGATGGGCTTAAGTTTCCTGTCCTGGAACTGGCTGCCGCTGCTGCCGATTTTCCTGGTCTATTTCATCTCCGGCCTCGCGGAGACGAACCGTCACCCCTTCGACGTGGTGGAGGGTGAGTCGGAGATCGTGGCGGGCCACATGGTCGAGTATTCGGGCATGGCGTTTGCGATGTTCTTTCTGGCCGAATACGCGAACATGATCCTGGTCGGAATCCTCTGCACGGTGCTGTTCCTGGGAGGCTGGCTGTCGCCGGTTGCAGTGCTCGACTGGATTCCGGGCTGGATCTGGCTGGGACTGAAGACCTTCGTCGTCACCACCATGTTTCTGTGGGTGCGCGCCACCTTCCCGCGCTTTCGCTATGACCAGATCATGCGCCTGGGCTGGAAGATTTTCATTCCCGTCACCCTGGTGTGGCTGGTGGTTGTCGGGGTCTGGATGCAGACCTCCTGGAATATCTGGAAATAAGGCGGATCTGATATGACCACGTCGACATCCTCTCCTTCCGAATCGGCCTTTTCGCTGCGCGACTTTCTGTCGAGCTTCATGCTGATCGAGATGTTCAAGGGCTTGGCGGTGACCGGCAAGTACATGTTCAAGCGCAAGATCACGGTGCAGTTTCCCGAGGAGAAAACACCGGCCAGTCCGCGCTTTCGGGGGCTGCATGCGCTGCGCCGCTATGAAAACGGCGAAGAGCGCTGCATCGCCTGCAAACTGTGCGAGGCGGTTTGTCCCGCGGTCGCCATCACCATCGAGTCGGAACTGCGTGCCGACGGTTCGCGCCGCACGACCCGTTACGACATCGATCTGACCAAATGCATTTTCTGCGGTTTCTGCGAGGAAAGCTGCCCGGTCGATTCGATCGTCGAGACGCATATTTTCGAATACCACGGTGAAAAGCGCGGCGATCTGTACTTCACCAAGGACATGTTGCTGGCGGTGGGCGACCGCTACGAGGCCGAAATCGCGGCCAACCGCGCGGCAGACGCCAAGTACCGCTGACCGATCGCCTGAAAGAAGCTTTGATATGGATGTAAAAGGCGCTCTGTTCTACATTTTTTCGGCGGTGCTGCTGTTTGCCGCGTTCCGCGTGATCACGGCCCGCAATCCGGTGCATGCGGCGCTGTTTCTGGTGCTCGCCTTTTTCCAGGCTGCCATGGTCTGGATGCTGCTCAAGGCCGAGTTTCTGGCCATCGTGCTGGTGTTGGTGTATGTGGGCGCCGTAATGGTGCTGTTCCTGTTCGTGGTGATGATGCTGGACATCAACCTCGACAGCATCCGTCAGGGGTTCTGGCGGCACTTCCCGCTCGCCGCCACGGTGGGTGCGCTGATCGCACTGGAGATGGCGGCCGTCCTGATGGGTGGGTTCGGCGGTGGCGAACCGCCCCGGGTCGTCGTGATGTTGGGGCAGGCCCCGGGTCAGTTTTCCAACACGCGGGAACTGGGCGTGCTGTTGTACACGCAGTACCTGTACCCGCTCGAGGTGGCTTCCGTGATCCTGCTCGTGGCCATCATCGCGGCGATTGCGCTCACGCTGCGCGAGCGCAAGGACAACAAGGCGCTGAGCTCGTCCGAGCAGGTGCGCGTGCAGGCGCGTGATCGTCTCCAGCTGCTCAAGATGGCGGCCACCCAGCCGGTCGCCGCGGCTGCGCAAGACGCGAACGCCGCTGCACCCGCGAATACGGAGAAAAAAGCATGACGCTCACACTGGGTCACTATCTTTCGCTGGGCGCCATGCTGTTTGCGCTGTCGGTCATCGGGATTTTCCTGAACCGCAAGAACCTCATTGTTCTGCTGATGGCGATCGAGTTGATGCTGCTCGCGGTCAACATGAACTTCGTGGCGTTCTCCTATTACCTGGGCGACATGGCCGGGCAGGTCTTCGTGTTCTTCATTCTGACTGTGGCTGCCGCCGAATCGGCGATCGGACTGGCCATTCTGGTGCTGGTCTTTCGCAACAAGTCCAACATCCGGATCGACGAACTCAACAAGCTCAAGGGCTAACCCCGAAAGGGGCATCAAATTCAAAGAACATGAGTCAAACCCTATCGGCTTCAACACTGCTGGCGGTCCCGCTGGCACCTCTGGCCGGCGCCCTGGTGGCCGGCATTCTGGGCACCAGGTTTGGCGGCAACGTGATTGGCCGCCGACTCAGTCATACCGCCGCCATCCTGGGAGTGTTCATCGCCTTCATCATCTCCGCGATGACGCTGTACAGCGTGGCCGTCGACGGCGCGCGCTTCAACCAGACCATCTACACCTGGATGGAGGTCGGTGGCCTGAAAATGGAAATCGGCTTTCTGATCGACGGCCTGACCGCGATGATGATGTGCGTGGTGACCTTCGTGTCGCTCATGGTGCATATCTACACCATCGGCTACATGGCTGACGACGACGGCTACGACCGGTTCTTCAGCTACATCGCGCTGTTTACCTTTTCCATGCTGATGCTCGCGATGAGCAACAATATGCTCCAGCTGTTCTTCGGCTGGGAGGCCGTGGGCCTGGTGTCCTATTTGCTGATCGGCTTCTGGTACACGCGTCCGACCGCCATTTTCGCGAACCTGAAGGCCTTCATGGTGAACCGGGTCGGCGACTTCGGTTTCATACTCGGCATCGGTCTGGTGGCTGCCTATACCGGCAGCTTGAACTATGCCGAGGTATTCGCCAAGGCCGATGCGCTGGCGACGCTGACGTTCCCCGGCACCGGATGGCTGTTGATCACGGTGATCTGCATCTGCCTGTTCATTGGCGCCATGGGCAAGAGTGCGCAGTTCCCGCTGCATGTCTGGCTGCCCGATTCGATGGAAGGCCCGACGCCGATCTCGGCCCTGATCCATGCCGCGACCATGGTGACCGCCGGCATCTTCATGGTGGCGCGCATGTCGCCGCTGTTCGAGCACAGCGACGCGGCCTTGAGTTTTGTGCTGGTGATCGGCGGTGTGACGGCCTTGTTCATGGGGATTCTGGGCATCATCCAGAACGACATCAAACGCGTGATTGCCTACTCGACGCTGTCGCAGCTGGGCTACATGACCGTGGCGCTGGGCGCCTCGGCCTATTCGGTCGCCGTTTTTCACCTGATGACGCACGCGTTCTTCAAGGCGCTGCTGTTCCTGGGTGCCGGTTCGGTCATCCTCGCGGTGCATCACAACCAGGACATCCGCTGGATGGGCGGCCTGCGCAAGTACATGCCCATCACCTGCATCACGTTCCTCGCGGGCTCGCTGGCGCTGGTTGCCACGCCATTCTTCTCCGGGTTTTATTCGAAGGACAGCATCATCGAAGCGGTCCACGCGAGTCATTTGCCTGGCGCGGGATTTGCCTGGTTCTGCGTGCTGGCCAGTGTGTTCGTCACGTCCTTTTATTCGTTTCGTCTGTACTTCCTGGTGTTTCACGGCGACGAGCGCTATGACCAGAATCCGGATGCGCACCACGATGAACATCATCACGATGGCCATCAAAAGCCCCACGAATCCCCGTGGGTGGTGACGGTGCCGCTGATTCTGCTGGCCATTCCCTCGGTGGTGATCGGCTATGTGACGATTCAGCCGATGTTGTTTGGCACGTTCTTCAATGGTTCCGTCTTCGTGGACCTGGCCCGGCATCCGGCGATGCAGGAGCTGGCGCATGACTTTCATGGCCCGCTGCAGATGGCGCTGGAATCCTTCACGTCGGCGCCGTTCTGGCTGACCGTAGCGGGCGCGGTCTCGGCGTACTACATGTACATGGTGAATCCGGCCGTGCCGGCCGCGATCCGGCGGGCTCTCGGGCCGATCTACACCTGGCTCGACCAGAAATACTACATGGACTGGTTCAACGAGAACGTGCTCGCGCGCGGCGTCCGTGCGATCGGCACGGGCCTGTGGAAGGGGGGCGATCTGGGGTTGATCGACGGACTCGTGGTGAACGGGTCCTGGAAGCTGGTGCGCCGCGCCTCTGGCGTGGTGCGCTGGGTGCAGTCGGGCTACCTCTACCACTACGCGCTGGCCATGATCGTCGGTGTGTTCGTGCTGATGACCTACTTCGTCTGGCTCAAGTAAGGAAATAACAAAAATGGGATTGTTGAGCCTTGCCATCTGGACGCCAATTTTTTTCGGCGTTGTTTTGTTGGCACTGGGTCGGGACGAACATGCCCGCGCAGTGCGCTGGGTCGCCTTGCTGGGTTCGGCGATCAGTTTCCTGGTCACGTTGCCGCTGTACAGCCGCTTCAAGCTGGGCACCTCGGCCATGCAGTTTGTCGAAAACCGCAGCTGGATGTCGCGCTTCAACATCAACTATCACCTGGGGGTGGATGGCATCTCCTTGTGGTTCGTGCTGCTCACGGCTTTCATCACATTCATCGTGGTCATCGCGAGCTGGGAGTCGATCACGGAGCGGGTGTACCAGTACATGGCCGCGTTCCTGATTCTCAGCGGGCTGATGATCGGCGTGTTCTGCGCGCTCGACGGCATGCTGTTCTACGTGTTCTTCGAGGCCACGCTGATACCGATGTACCTGATCATCGGTGTCTGGGGCGGACCGAACAAGATTTACGCGGCGTTCAAGTTTTTTCTGTACACGCTGCTGGGTTCGCTGCTGATGCTGATCGCGATGATCTACCTGTACGTCAAGTCGGGGGGGAGCTTCGATCTCGCGGTCTGGTATGCGATGCCGCTGGGGGCCACCGCGCAGACGCTGCTGTTCTTTGCGTTCTTCGCCGCGTTTGCGGTCAAGATCCCGATGTGGCCGATCCACACGTGGCTGCCCGACGTGCACGTGGAAGCGCCGACCGGTGGCTCCGCCATCCTGGCGGCCATCATGCTCAAGCTCGGCGCCTACGGGTTCCTGCGTTTTGCGATGCCCATTGCGCCGGATGCCGCGCACGAGTGGGCCTGGCTGATCATCACGCTGTCGTTGATCGCGATCATTTACGTCGGTGTCGTGGCGCTCGTGCAGCCCGACATGAAAAGACTCGTGGCGTATTCGTCGGTGGCCCACATGGGCTTTGTGACGCTGGGGTTCTTCATCTTCAGCGAAATCGGCGGATCGGGCGGCATCGTGCAGATGCTGGCCCACGGCTTCGTGTCGGCTGCCATGTTCCTGTGCATCGGCGTGCTCTACGACCGGGTGCATTCGCGCCAGATTTCCAGCTATGGCGGCGTGATCAACGTGATGCCCAAGTTTGCCGCGTTCGCCCTGCTGTTCGCCATGGCCAATTGCGGCTTGCCGGGCACCGTGGGATTCGTCGGTGAGTGGATGGTCATTCTGGGCAGCGTCAAGTTCAACTTCTGGATTGGCCTGGCGACGGCCTCCGCGCTGATCTGGGGGGCGGGCTATACCTTGTGGATGTACAAGCGGGTCTATCTCGGCCCGGTAGCCAACGAGCATGTCAAGGGCATGCTGGACATCAATGGCCGGGAGTTCCTGATGCTGGCGCTGCTGGCCATCGCGGTGCTGTGGCTGGGCATCTATCCCAAGCCCATGACCGATGTCATGAACCCTTCCGTGGTGGACTTGCTCAAGCATCTGGCGATATCCAAGCTGAACTGACCCCCATTGAATTGAGAACTAGAAGATGATTGACAAACTCAGTTGGATCTCGACCTACCCGGAGATCGTGCTCCTCATCATGGCCTGCGTGATCGCGCTGGTGGATTTGACGGTGACCAGCGCGCGCCGCACCGCCACCTATGTGCTGACCCTGGTGGCACTGGGCGTGGTGGCCCTGCTCGAGGGCATGTATGCCCATGGCGGCCACACCGTTTATGGCTTTGGCAACATGGTGGTCAGCGACCCGATGGGCAACTGGCTCAACTGCTTCGTCACCATCGCCATGATGGTCACCCTGGTGTACGGTCGCCCCTACGGGGCCGATCGCGGCATGATGCGCGGCGGGGAGCTGTTCACGCTCAGCATGTTCTCCGTGCTGGGCATGACGATCATGATTTCGGGCAACAACTTCCTGGTGATCTATCTGGGCCTGGAGTTGCTCATGCTCACCAGCTACGCGCTGGTGGCGTTGCGGCGCGATCATGTGGTGGCCACCGAAGCGGCCATGAAGTATTTCGTCCTCAGCGCCCTGGCCAGCGGGTTCCTGCTGTATGGCCTGTCGATGATTTATGGGGCCACCGGCTCGCTCGACCTCGGCGAGGTGTTCAAGGCGGTCAACTCGGGCCATCTCAGGCATCAGGTTCTGGTGTTTGGCCTGGTTTTCATCGTGACCGGCCTCGGGTTCAAGCTCGGGGCGGTGCCGTTTCACATGTGGCTGCCCGACGTCTATGAGGGCGCGCCGACCGTGGTGAGCCTGATCGTGGCGGGGGCGCCCAAGCTGTCCGCGTTTGCCATCTGCATCCGGCTGCTGGTCGAGGGACTGGTGCCGCTCGCGATCGACTGGCAGCAGATGCTGGCGATCCTGGCGATCGGGTCGCTGTTCATCGGCAACGTGGTGGCGATCGCGCAAACGAACCTCAAGCGCATGCTCGGCTACTCCACCATTTCGCAGATGGGGTTTGTGATCCTGGGCCTGATGTCGGGCGTGGTGAACGGCAATACCCTGTCCGCGGCGAATGCCTACAGCTCGGCGATGTTTTATTCGGTGACCTATGTGCTGACGACCCTGTCGGCTTTCGGCATCATCCTGCTGCTGGCGCGTGAGGGGTTCGAGAGCGAAGAGATTTCCGACCTGGCCGGCCTGAACCAGGTGAGCCCGCTGTATGCAGGGGTCATGGCGGTGTCGATGTTCTCGTTCGCCGGCATTCCGCCGCTCATGGGGTTTTACGCCAAGCTGTCGGTTCTGCAGGCGCTGATCTCGTCGGGCTCGCCGTGGTATACCGCGCTGGCGGTCTTTGCGGTGATCATGGCCCTGATCGGCGCGTTCTATTATCTGCGCGTGATCAAGGTCATGTATTTTGATGCACCCATCACGGCCGTCACGGTCTCCGCGCCGTTCGACGTGCGGATCGTGCTGTCGCTGAATGGTGCCCTGGTGCTGATTCTCGGCATTTTGCCCGGCGGTCTCATGGCGCTGTGCGCCCGCTCCATCGTAGCCACGCTGGGCGGTTGACGCACCACTGAACGGCAATCCAAGTGTCCCAATCCGCTTCCGTCTGGCTGGTGATCCTGGTCGCGTTCATCGCCGCCAATCTGCCGTTTCTCAATCAGCGTGTGCTGGCGCTGATCCCCTTGCGCGGCCCGAAGATTCTCGCCGTGCGTCTTGCGGAACTGGTGGCTTTCTACTTCGTGGCCGGCGGTATCGGTCTGGCACTGGAAAATGGGGCGGGCCAAATTGCGCCCCAGGGTTGGCAGTTTTATGCCATCACCGGCGCGCTGTTCGTGACTTTCGCATTCCCGGGTTTCGTGTATCGGTACCTGCTCAAGCACCGGCACTGACCGTGCACGGGGTGGCCACGATGGATGACCGTCATCTGGTGGAGGAAAAGATTGCCGGCACCGAGCTGTTCCAGGGCCGGTTCCTGCACGCATTTCGCGATACCGTGCGCCTGCCCGACGGCACCATCACCTCTCGTGAGTATGTGGTTCATCCTGGCGCCGTCATGATCATTCCGTTGCTGGAAGAGGCGCCCGGCGCCGCGCGGGTGGTGCTGGAGCGCCAGTACCGCTATCCGGTGCGGCGGGTCATGATCGAATTCCCCGCCGGCAAGCTGGACCCCGGAGAAGAAGTTCTTGCGTGCGCGCAGCGCGAACTGCTGGAGGAAACCGGGTATTCGGCGCGGCAATGGGCGCGCGCCGGCGTGCTGCATCCGGTCATTTCGTACTCGACCGAGTTCATTGATATCTGGTTTGCCAGGGGGCTGAGCCTGGGCCCGCGCCATCTCGATGCGGGTGAATTTCTGGACGTTTTCACCGCAACATCGACCGAATTGCTGCAGTGGTGCCAGGGCGGTGCCGTGACCGATGCGAAGACGCTGGCGGGCGCGCTGTGGCTGCAGAACGTGTTGTCGGGCGCATGGCCGCTGCAATGGCAGGGCGATGCCGATGCGCGTGCCGGTCGATAATGTCGCCATGAAGGTCCTGAATCTCCAGTGCGTGCGCCAGCAGCATTCGTTTGAAGGCTGGTTCGCGTCCGAAGACGATTTCGAACGCCAGCTCGAACGGGGCCTGGTCGAATGCCCGTTGTGCGGTGCCCACGAGATTCAGAAAATGCCCAGCGCGCCGCGGCTGAATCTGGGTGCGATACGCGAGCCTGCCGGCAAGCCGGCCGCTACCCTGCCGGTGTCGGCGCATGCGCCGTCCGTGGACATGTTTGTGGCGACCGATCCGGCGCATCAGGCATCGGCGCTGCGCGCTCTGCGCGAACTGGTGGCCAGCACCGAAGATGTGGGAGAGCGTTTTGCCGAGGAAGCGCGGCGCATCCACTACGGCGACGCCGCGCACCGCAACATCCGCGGCCGGGCCAGCGCGCGCGAGGCCGTGGAACTGCTGGAAGAGGGCATCGAGGTGATGCCGCTTCCCGCCGCCGTGAAGGATACGTTGCAGTAAGCCCGCCCGCGGCGTCGTTCAGGGGTAGAGCCCGCGCAGTTCGCGCGTGTGCAGGATTCGTTTGCAGGCGACGATAAAGGTCGCCGTGCGCAGGCTGACCTTGTTGTCCTGCGCGACCTGCCAGATGCCCGCGAACGCCTCCCGCATGATGCGTACGAGGCGGGCATTGATCTCGGCTTCGTCCCAGAAGAAACTGGAAAAATCCTGCACCCATTCAAAATAACTGACCGTGACGCCGCCGGCATTCGCGATCACGTCGGGCAGCACCAGCACATTGCGCTCGTGCAGGATGTCGTCCGCCTCAGGGGTGGTCGGTCCGTTCGCGCCTTCGATGATCATGCGCGCCTTGATGCGCCCGGCGTTGCCGGCGTTCACCTGCTGCTCCAGCGCGGCGGGAATCAGGATGTCGCACTCGACCTCCCAGAACAGGTCGTTCGCCAGCGGCTCGGCCTGCGCAAAGCCGGTCACGCTGCCCGTCTTTGCCACGTGCCGCAGCAGGGACGGCACGTCCAGTCCGGCTTCTCGAAAGATCGTGCCGCCATGGTCCTGCACCGCGACCACGCGCGCCCCCGCTTCCGCGAATAGCTTGCCGGCGATGCCGCCTACGTTGCCGAAACCCTGCACCGCCACGCGCGCGCTGGAAATGTCCATGCCGATGTGCTTGGCCGCCTCGACGCCAACGGTGAAGACACCGCGCCCGGTGGCCTCGCGCCGCCCCAGCGAGCCGCCCAGGTCCACCGGCTTGCCGGTGACCACGCCGGTCGCGGTAGAGCCCTGGTTCATCGAGTAGGTGTCCATCATCCAGGCCATGATCTGGTCATCGGTGTTCACGTCGGGCGCCGGGATGTCCTTGTTCGGGCCGATGATGATGCCGATCTCGCTGGTGTAGCGACGCGTCATGCGCTCGAGTTCGCCGCGCGACAGCGTCTTCGGATCCACCCGGATCCCGCCCTTGGCGCCGCCATAGGGCACGTTCACCGCCGCGTTCTTGATCGACATCCAGGCCGACAGGGCCATCACTTCCGACAGCGTCACGTCCTGGTGAAAGCGCACACCGCCCTTGCCGGGGCCGCGCGAGACGTTGTGCTGGACCCGATAGCCTTCGAAGTGGGCCACGCTGCCATTGTCCAGGTGGATCGGCACGTCCACGATCAGGGCGCGCTTGGGGCG
>SCRU01000030.1 GCA_004323695.1 Burkholderiaceae bacterium | reverse complement strand
GCAGAACGTGAATGGCGCGGCCACATCGCACCGCGCAAGCGGGGCAGGAAACCCGTGACGTTCAACCCCGGATTCGAGGGCAAGGTTAGCCAAAAAAAATTGGAAAACTTAACCAAGGTCAATGATTGCCTGCCTGAGTATTCACAAAATGGGCTTCGTCACTCGGCCCGATGGGGTCGCTGGGCGACGGAGCAACAAGCAGCGGAGAGGCCCCAGGCCACACCGGCGTTGTTGGGACGTAGCTGGCAACGGGGTTGATCATGGTCTCCAGAGACCGATCGCAAAGTTGCGGAGCAACGTGTGAATTAACCAAAAGGAGACAACACAATGAGTTCGAGTAACACGGCGGCGGCCGCCGCAAAACCGTCAAGCAACCGATGGTTGATGCTGATCCTTGGCATCATCTGCATGGCTTCCGTCGCAAACCTGCAATATGGATGGACACTGTTCGTTCTTCCCATCGAGCACAAGTTTGGCTGGTCGAAGGCCGACATTCAGGTTGCGTTCACCCTCTTCATCCTGCTGGAAACCTGGCTGGTTCCATTTGAAGGGTACATCGTCGATCGCATCGGACCGCGCTGGGTCGTCATGTTCGGCGGGTTCTGCACCTTCTTGGCCTGGTTCATCGATTCCAATGCCACCTCGTTGGGAATGCTGTATCTCGGCGGCGCCATTGGCGGTATTGCCGGCGGGGCGGTTTATGGCACCTGCGTCGGCAACGCGCTAAAGTGGTTTCCCGACAAGCGCGGGCTCTGCGCGGGTCTGACCGCCGCGGGGTTCGGGGCCGGTGCCGCGATCACGATCGCACCGATCCGCGCGATGATCGAGTCCAGCGGCTACCAGCATACGTTCCTGTTCTTCGCGATCCTGTACGCCGTCATCATCATCGTGGTCTCCCAGTTCTTGAAGGCGCCGCGACCCGGTACGGCCGACATGCCGGCCATGGACAAGATCAAAACCGCTCAAGGCGCTGCCGATGATGTGCCGCCGCAGCAGGCCTTGCGCTCGCCGCTCTTCTGGATCATGTACCTGATGTTTTTCCTGGTCGCCGCGGGCGGCCTGATGTCGGCCGCGCAACTGTCACCGATTGCACATGAACGCGGTATTGCCAATACGCTGGTCACCATCTTTGGCATTACGACGCCGGCGATTGTGGCCGCGCTGACCTTTCACAGCATTACCAACGGAGTCGGACGACCGCTCAACGGATGGTTTTCCGACCACATCGGCCGCGCGAACATGATGGGGATCAGCTTCATTCTCCTGGCGTTCTTCATCGCCATGTTCGGTTTTTTCGGCAACACGCCGATGATGTTCATTCTTACCGATGCGCTGGTGTTCCTGTTCTGGGGTGACATCTTCAGTCTGTTCGCGGCCACGGTCGGCGACGCATTCGGCCGCAAGTACGCGACGGTCAATTACGGCCTCATGTACACGGCAAAAGGAGCTGCGTCACTTCTGATCCCCTTCGGCAACGTATTGACGCGCTCGACGGGAAGCTGGCACGCGGTTTATACCGTCGGCTGCCTCATGGCGCTGATCGCTTCCTTGCTCGCGTTCTTTGTCCTGAAGCCGGCGATCAAAAAACGCCTGCGCACTGTGAGTGAGCTCGCTACTGAGGCCTCTGGTCGGCCCGCCGCCGCAACCTGATCGGACCTCCGTGCCAGGGCATCGAAAGATGATGCCGTGTAGCGTGTTGAAAAGAGAGCCTCGGGAAAGAGGCTCTCTTTTTTTGCCCCGTTGCCAGAGACATCTGCAGTCTTCTTCGATGCTGCGCAGGGCGGGGCTTCTCTATGGCCCTGGTCGTTGCACCGCCGCTTGTTTCCCCGATGTGTCGCCGGAACAGCCGGCATGACGCCGGTGTCTTCAATGACATTGTGCAAACGGGGGAGCCCGGGTGGCGCCGATGGTTTGCGGCGCCGAGCCACCGCATCGGAATACCGGGCGCGGGTGTACGGATGCTCAATGCATCCTTATGCGTCAGAATCCGACTTCACCATGCTGCAGTGCCGCCCAATTGACATGCGCGCCACCCTTGCAGCCCGAGAGCTTCATTCTGCCGTAGCATCTCGCCTTCGTTGCCTGGATGGCATCGACAAGAAAATCGGCATCGTAAGCCGTCAACAGATGCGGCTGGTGCTTCACCACATACTGCCGCAGGCAACGGCGCTCATCCGCCTCGCTCAGCACCGCCGGGTAGATTTCGCTGTCCCAGTACCACCGAAGGCCGAGCTCGAAAAACGCCGCGTTGTAGGCGTTACGGTGAATATCTGCCGCATCGGTTGCGGCATCCCCATTGATTGAGCGACTGAACATGACGATTCTCCTTGCAGATGAACAATTGACCTGGTGAGTCCGCCTGTGCAACACAACAACCAGACCATGCATTGATGGTAGGCCGGGAGAACGATTAATGATAATTAAAGTTTTTACGACATACAATTTACGATCATTTATAGATAAGGGCTTGAGCCCATGATGAAAAATGCAACCCTGCGCCAGCTCAAGGTATTCGAAGCCGTTGCGCGGCATCTGAGCTATTCACGCGCCGCCGAAGAGCTGCACCTGACCCAGCCGGCCGTGTCGATCCAGATCAAGGCCCTGGAAGGGCACGTCGGTCTGGCGCTGCTCGAGCAGCTCGGCAAGAAGGTTTATCTCACGCCCAGCGGCACTGAAATGATTCATTTCAGCCGCGCCATCATTCAGCAGTTCCAGGAGGCCGAAGAGGCGCTGGCGCAGTTCAAGGGGATATCGGGCGGCAAGTTGAATGTCGCCGTCATCAGTGCCGGAGACTATTTTTTCCCGCGGCTGCTGGTTGAATTCGCGCGCCGCCATCAGGGCGTCAAACTCAACCTGACCGTTCACAATCGCGAAGAACTGCTGGGGCAACTCGCGGCCAACCTGACCGACCTCGCCGTCATGGTGCGGCCGCCGAAAAAAATGGACACGATCAACGAGTCTTTTGCCCCGCACCCTTACGTGATCGTCGCTGCGCCTGACCACCCGCTGGTGGCGAAAAGAAAGATTCCCCTGTCTGTCCTGAAACACCAGCCATTCGTGGTGCGGGAAAAGGGATCAGACACCTGGAATTCCATGGAAGACGGTTTTGGCAAGCACCTCAAGGACCTCAATATCGTGATGGAAATCAAAAGTACCGAAACCATCAAACAGGCGGTCATCGCAGGCATGGGCATAGGCTTTCTCTCGGCTCACACCATCAGCCTCGAATTGCAGGCCGGCAGCCTGGCGATGCTCGACGTGGAAGACTTCCCCGTGATGCTGGACTGGTACGTAGTCCATAGAAAGGACAAGCGACTCCCGCCGGTGGCGCTGGCATTCAAGAATTTCCTGCTGAGCGACGGCGCGGCGTTGATTCACAAAATGATTCCGCTCGCCCCCACCCGAGCAACGCGCAAGACAGCGCGCAGCCCCCGCGCCGGCAACGGCAACTAACGTCTTGAGGTGCTCGCAGGCGGGAAACCGTCAGTGTCCCATCAGGGCCCGAACGTGAGCAGCCGTGCCGGTCGCCAAGCCGTCCAGACTGTAGCCACCCTCAAGAATGGAGACAACGCGCCCGTTGCACGCGGACTCGGCAATCTTCATTAACTCCTGGGTAATCCAGTAGAAGTCCGCGTCGTCGAAATTCAGCCCCGCGAGCGGATCCAGGCGATGGGCGTCGAAGCCCGCGGAAATGACGAGAAAGTCTGGCTTCCAATGGCGCAGCGCCGGAAGCATTTCGGCCTCGATCCTGTGCCGGAACATGGCCGAGTCGCAACCGCGCGGCAACGGAACGTTCACGATATTGCCGCTCGTGCCGGTTTCGGACGCGGCTCCGGTGCCTGGATAAAAGGGCGCCTGATGGCTGGACGCGTAAAACCGGGTGGGCCGCGAGAAAAAAGCGGCTTGCGTACCGTTGCCGTGATGAACGTCGAAATCGACCACGGCCACCCGCGGGACACCGAACACTTCCTGGGCGTACGCCGCCGCGATGGCCGCCTGGTTGAAGATGCAAAAGCCCATTGCCTGGTCAGGCTCGGCATGGTGACCACAAGGACGGGTAGCACAAAAAACATTGTCTGCCTGTCCACTCACGACCGCGCCGACCCCCGCGCAAGCGGCACCGACGCCGCGCATCACGGCTTCCCATGAGCCAGGCGACATCACCGTATCGCCGCCGTCGAGCGTCACGAACCCCTCTTTCGGGGCCAACCCTGCAATCGTATCGACGAACGAGGAGGTGTGAATGAGTTCCACCTGCTCCCGCGTGCCCATCGGTGCGTCACGCCACTGCAACGAGGCGAACTCCGGCGCACGCAGCGCCTGCAGCACAGCAGTCAACCGCTCAGGCGCTTCCGGATGGCCCGGCCCCGGCCGATGCTCCAGACAGGCTGCGTGAGAGTAAATGAGTGTCGTCATGACCTTACATGCGATCCCAAAAACCCCCGGAAGGGGATCGGACCTGCCCTGGCCTTACATCAGCCCGGCGCCGCGCGCCCATTTGTATTTGGCGGCCAGCACCGCGACCGGAATCTCGGTCGAGTAGGCATACGCGGGGATGCCGTGCTCGTACAGGTACTGCGATGCTTCCTCGACTTCAACGTCACCGGCCAGCGACGCGACGATGGGTTTCTCGATACCCTTGGCCCGCATTTCATCGCGCGCCTCGACAATGATTCTGGCAAAGACCATGGGCGGGGTCACGATGGTGTGCCAGTAACCCAGGATGAGGGAATGGATCCGATCGTCCTGCAAACCGAGCAACACGGTATTTTTGTAGGTTTGCGGCGGCTCGCCCCCTGTAATGTCCACCGGGTTGCCGGCTGCGCCAAAAGGCGGAATGAACTTGCGAAACGCGGCATCGAGATCGGCCGGCATCGGCATCAAGGTCAGGTTGTTGGCGACGCAGGCATCCGACAGCAGCACGCCAGACCCGCCGGCGCCCGTGATGATGACCACGTTTTCGCCCTTGGGGGTGGGCAGGAGTGGAACGCCACGAGCGAAGTCCAGCAAGTCACGCAAGCTGTTGGCGCGAATCACGCCACTTTGATTGAACACATCTTCATAGATCTTGTCATTGCCGGCAAGCGCTCCGGTGTGGGAACTGGCGGCCTTGGCTCCTGCCGCCGTCCGTCCGCCCTTCAGCACAATGACCGGCTTTTTCTTCGAAACGCGACGGGCGACTTCGGCAAAGGCACGGCCATCTTTCAAGTCTTCGCAATGCTGCGCGATGACCTTGGTATTCGGGTCCTGTTCGAAGAAGATCAGCAGGTCGTCTTCGTCGATGTCGCACTTGTTGCCGACACCGACGATCGCCGATACCCCCATCTTGGCCGAGCGGCTGAAACCGATCATGGCCATGCCGATACCACCGGATTGCGAGGACAAGGCGGCGGACCCCTTGACATCGAAGGCGGTGCAAAAGGTGGCGCACAGGTTCGCCGGTGTGTAGTAAAAACCGTAAATGTTCGGCCCCATCAGGCGGATGTTGTATTTACGGCCTATCGCCACCAGTTCGGACTGCATTTCGGGGTGCCCAGATTCCGCGAAACCCGACGGAATCAACACGGCACCGGCAATCTTCTTCTCGCCGCACTCGGTCAGCGCACCCGCGACAAGCTTGGCTGGAATCGCAAAGACCGCCGTGTCGATCTCTCCGGGAACATCCTTGACGCTCTTGTAGGCCTTGTACCCCAGGATGTCCTCGGCTTTAGGGTGAATCGGATAGATATTGCCCTTGTAGCCGCCGTTAATCAGGTTCTTCATGACCGAATTGCCGATCTTGCCGGCCTCGGCGGAGGCGCCGATCACGGCCACGGACTTCGGCTGCATGATCCGCTTCATGGCAACGAGGACATCGGCCTCGGCAGGGCGGTAGCGCGGCGCCTTGGCCGCGAAATCCACCACGATGCGCACATCGGCGGCGATCGCGCTGTCCTTGCTGGCGAACACCGGGTTCAGATCCATCTCCGCGATTTCCGGGAAATCGCTGACCAATTCCGAAACGCCAACGATCAGGCCGGCCAGTGCATCACGATCTACCGGATCGCTGCCGCGCACGCCCTTGAGCATGTCGGCTGCCTGGATGCCATCGAGCATCGAATAGGCGTCTTCCCGCGTCGCTGGAGCGAGGCGAAAGGTGATGTCCTTCAACACTTCAACCAGCACGCCGCCCAGGCCAAAGGCAACCAGCTTTCCGAAGCTGCCGTCAGTAACGGCTCCAATGATGACCTCCTGCCCGCCCTTGAGCATCTGTTGCACCTGCACACCCAGAATCTGGGCCTTGGCGTTGTATTTTTTCGCATTCGCAACGATGGTGTCGAACCCCTTGGCGACATCGTCCGCATTCTTGACGCCGACGAGCACGCCACCGGCTTCGGTCTTGTGCAGGATCTCGGGCGACACAATCTTCATCACCACGGGAAATCCCATCGAAGAGGCGAGTTTCTGGGCATCCGCCGCGTTGGTGGCGACACCTTCCTTGGGCACCGCGATGCCGTAGGCGTCGCACACCAGCTTGCCCTCCGGAGCCGTCAGGGAATTCCGGCCGGCGGCCTTGACTGCGTCAAGGATTTCCCGGACTTTGGCTTTGTCTTTGTTCATGTGAACCTCGCTTATTGATGAAATGACGTCTCTATCGAAGCTTCGATTGCCCTGTCTGCAGGCCACGCGGTCAAATGACCCCTTCAGCGCGCAGCGCCGCAATCTGGTCGTCGCTGTAATTCAATTGCCTCAGCACTTCATTGGTATGTTCACCCAGAAGCGGCGAGCGTTTTACTTCGCTCACACTGTCCGACAACTTGATGGGATTGCCCACGGTCAGGTATTTCCCGCGCGTCGGATGCTCGACCTCGACCACGGTACCGGTCTGGCGCAGCGACTCTTCCGCGGCAATTTCCTTCATCGACAGGATCGGCCCGCAGGGGATGTCGAACTTGTTGAGAATGTCCATCGCCTCAAACTTGGTCTTGGTCTTGGTCCATTCTTCAATCGTTCCAAAAATCGACATGAGGCGTGGCAGCCGAGCAACGGGGGTGGCATAGTCCGGGTCGGTGATCCACTCTTCCTTGCCGATGACCTTGCAGATTGCACCCCAAACCGGTGCTTGGGTAATGAAATAGATATAAGCATTGGGGTCGTTTTCCCAACCCTTGCATTTCAGGATCCATCCCGGCTGGCCACCGCCCGATGCATTGCCGGCACGCGGCACCGCGTCTCCAAACTTCCCGTCCGGATACTGGGGATATTCCTTCATGACGCCGGTGCGCTCCAGCCGCTGCTGGTCACGCAATTTGACGCGGCACAGATTCAATACGGCATCCTGCATTGCCACCGTGACCCGCTGCCCGCGCCCCGTGCCGACCCGCTGGTACAGCGCGGTGACGATACCCAGCGCCAGGTGCAGCCCCGTGCCCGAGTCGCCGATCTGCGCACCGGTGACAACGGGCGGGCCGTCGTCAAACCCCGTAGTGGATGCCGAACCACCGGCGCACTGCGCCACATTCTCGTAAACCTTGCAGTCAGCGTACGGACCGGGCCCGAAACCCTTGATCGACGCGACCACCATGCGTGGATTCAATTCCTGAATCCGCTCCCAGGTGAAACCCATGCGATCCAGCGCGCCAGGTGCAAAGTTTTCAACCAGCACGTCGCACTGCTTGATCAGCGTATTGAGCACTTCCTTGCCCATTGGCTTTTTGGTATTCAGCGTCACGGAGCGCTTGTTGTGGTTCAGCATCGTGAAGTACAGGCTGTCTACATCAGGAATGTCACGCAGCTGGCCTCGCGTCGCGTCGCCTTCCCCGGCGCGCTCGACCTTGATCACGTCGGCACCGAACCAGGCCAGCAACTGTGTACAGGTCGGGCCCGACTGCACGTGGGTGAAATCCAGAATGCGGACGCCGTCCAGAGCCTTACTCATTGAATATCTCCTGCTATTTTCAAATTTCGTTCAAATTCCGCTGCCGAGCCATGGCCTGACACCTACTTTTTGGTGGCCGTGCTTTGCGGGTTCAAGCTGGTCAACCGCCCGCTCTCGGTGCCTGCTGTCTCGTCGATGGCAGCGTTGATGAGCGCCGGCTTGCCCGATGCGATGGCCTCGACCAGCGCCTTCGTCAACTCGGCCGGCGTGGCGACGTTGTACCCAATGCCACCAAACGCCTCAATCATCTTGTCGTACCGCGCACCCTTGACGAAGGAGCAGGGCGCGGGATCAGGCGTTCCGCTGGGGTTCACGTCACTGCCCTTATAAACACCGTTGTTGTTGAAGATGACCGTCACGATGGGCAATTGATAGCGGCAGATAGTCTCGAGCTCCATGCCGCTGAAACCGAACGCACTGTCGCCCTCGACGGCAACAACCGGCAACCCACTGGTGATGGCCGCGCCGATGGCGTAGCCCATGCCGATACCCATGATGCCCCAGGTGCCGCAGTCGAACCGCTTTCGAGGTTCGAACATGTCGATGATGCTACGCCCGAAATCAAGAGTGTTGGCGCCTTCATTCACGAGGTTGATATCTGGACGCGTCTTGAGCACGTCACGGATCGCCCGCAATGCGCCGTGGAAATTCATGGGCGATGAATCACGGTCAAGGGTGGCCGCCATTTTCGCCATGTTCTTGTTTTTGCGTTCCGCGATCTCGTCCGTCCACGCTGTGTCCGGTTTCCCAAAATTCGACCCCATGCCGGTCAGCAGGGCCACCACACAGGAGCCAATGTCGCCGATCACAGGGGCCGCAATGGCCACATTGCTGTCGATTTCAGTCGGCGAAATATCTATCTGTATAAACTGCTTCGGCGCGCCCCAGGTTTTGCCCTTGCCATGGGCAAGCAACCAGTTCAGACGGGCGCCAATCAGCATCACGACATCGGCCTGCGCCAGAACAAACGAACGTGCCGCGGCGGCCGATTGAGGATGGGTATCGGGCAGGAGCCCCTTGGCCATGGACATCGGCAAATAGGGGATGCCGGATTTTTCGACGAGCGTCCGAATATCCGCATCGACCTGCGCGTAGGCAGCGCCTTTCCCCAGAATGATGAGCGGGCGCTTGGCACCCTTCAGAAGATCCAGCGCCCGCTTGACCGCGTCCGGAGCCGGGATTTGACGTGGCACTGGATCGACCACGCGCACGAGCGATTGTTTGCCCCGCTCGACGTCCAGTGACTGAGCCAGCAGCTGCGCGGGGAGATCAAGATAGACACCACCCGGGCGGCCAGACACGGCTGCGCGAATCGCGCGCGCGACACCGATACCGATGTCCTCTGCCTTGTTGACACGATAGGCCGCCTTCGCATACTGCTTTGCCGCACTCAGCTGGTCCATCTCCTCATAATCGCCCTGCTGCAAATCGATGATTTCCCGCTCGCTGGAGCCGCTGATCAGAATCATCGGGAAGCAATTGACCGTCGCATTCGCCAGCGCCGCCAGGCCGTTCAGAAAGCCAGGAGCGGATACCGTCATGCAAATGCCGGGTTTTTGAGTCATGTAACCCGCAATAGCGGCAGCATTGCCGGCGTTTTGTTCATGCCGGAAGCTGATGAACCGCATCCCCTGCGCCTGCGCCAGGCGCGCCGTGTCGGTAATGGGAATACCCACCAGTCCGTAGATCGTGTCGATGCCGTTGTGCTTCAGCGCATCGATGATCAGATGCATTCCGTCGGTCGTCTCCACCACCTTGTCTGCCGCTTGTTCCGTCGCGTGTTCGGCCTTGGTTATCACAGGGGTCATGGTTTCTCCAGTTGATCTCGTCTTAAAATGGGCGGCGCAGGCACGCTGCGTTCTGGGTGTGATCAGAACGTATAGTTGCGTGAACTCCTGCTGAACCCCTTAAGTGGAGCGATGATAGACAGAGGGAGGTGCTTCGATCATTGACCACGGTCAATTTTCGCCGCTACGCCCCTTGATACAGCCAGCGCCAACGGTCAATTCCGGAATTCATCCATGACATCCATCGAAAAGCACCCGGAAAGAAATGTGATCCGTGTACAGCTCAAGCAAAACACGGTCCTGAAAGAGTTGACTGAGGCCGAAGTCGACGAACTGGAGCCAGATCTGGAGGTGATCGATTGCCACAAGGGTGACCGCCTCTTGCACCAGGGCGTGCATGACATGGAACAGTACTTCATACTTGAGGGCATTCTCAAGCGGGTGGTGATGAGCCCACAAGGCAAGGAGATGATCCTGCGCTTTGCGGACGAACGCAACATCGAGACCAGTTATGCCGCGTGGCGCCTGCAGACCCCCGCCCCGTACAGCATCGTCTGCGTCACCCGGGCCCGGGTGGCCAAGTTACCGCTGCCGCGCTGGGTCAGCTTCATGACCCGACATCCGGAAATCAAGGCCCGTTTCGAACATGAGGTAATGCGCGAAATGAGTGAGATCATGGCGCACACCATCACCCTTCATCTGCTTGATGCACCGGGCCGGGTTCACCGCTTTTTCCGCAAGCACGCGGACCTGTCTGAACGGATTCCGAAAAAAGAGCTCGCCGCTTACCTGAATCTCTCGCCCGAAACGCTGTCCCGGCTGAAGAATCAGGGGAAAATCTGAACGCGGACAGCTGTCACGCGCGGCTCAACTCGTCGCCTGCAGCAGCTGCCATACCTTTGACGCCGTCAGCGGCATCTGCAGGCCCCGCGCCTGGTCGGCGCGGCCGCTGTGCGCCAGCGCGTCGGCGACCGCATTGACCACACTGGGCACAGCGCCAATGGTGCCGAGTTCGCCCACGCCCTTGACGCCCAGCGGGTTGTTCAGGCAGGGCGAGGACAGGTCCAGTTCATGCCGGAACGAAGGTACGTCATCGGCGCGCGGCGCGCAATAGTCCATCAGACTGCCCGTGACCAGCTGACCGGTTTCGCGGTCATAGACCACTTGCTCGTGCAGCGCCTGACCGATGCCCTGCACTGCGCCGCCGTCGAGCTGGCCGCGCACAATCATCGGATTCACGACGCGCCCCACGTCATTCACCGAGGAGTAAGCCACCACCGCGACCGCGCCTGTTTGCGGATCGATCTCAACCTCGCTCACATGGCAGCCGTTCGGCCAGGTCGGCCCGGCCACGCTGCTGGTGGAGTCCACGAAAATGCGCTGCCCCGGTTGTCGCGCGGCCAGGGCAAACAAGTCTAGCTCCAGGTCCGTGCCGGCAACCTTGAAGCGGCCATTCGCGTATTCAATGTCCTGCGCTGCTGCCTCCATCTCCTTGGCCGCCAGCGCCTTCGCCTTTTCGATCGTGCGCTCCGCTCCCACGCGCATCGCCGACCCACCGGTGAACAATGAGCGCGAACCAGCACTGCCAAAGCCGTCACCGCGGTCCGTGTCGCCCAGCACCACCCGTACCCGGTCGATGGGTACGCCAAATGCATCGACCACCAGCTGCGCCAGCGAAGTGGCGATGCCTTGGCCCATCTGGTTCACGGCCGAATAGACCTCGATCACGCCATCGCCCTGCACACAGACGGTCACGCGCTCCTCGAACACATTGCCGCCCGTCCATTCCAGAAAGGTCGAGATCCCCAGGCCGCGCAGCTTGCCGTGCGCCCTTGATTCAGCCGCGCGCGCGGGAAAGCCATCCCAATCGGCCAGCGCCAGGCCTTGATCCATGACGTGCTCGAACTTGCCCGTGTCATACACCTGGCCCATCGGGTTCTTGTAGGGCATTTGCTCCGGCCGGATAAAGTTGCGCCGGCGCAGTTCCACGCGGTCCATGCCGATCTGGCGCGCGGCTTCGTCCATCAAACGCTCCGTGATAAAGATCGCCTCGGGCCGGCCAGCTCCGCGATAGGCACCTGTGGGTGCGGTGTTGGTCAACACCGCCTTGAAATGGAAGTCGATGGTCTGGACGTCATACACACTGGTCTGCACCCAGGGACCGATCAGCAGCTGAATGGCCACCCCGACTCCGGTGGCGTAAGCGCCCACGTTGGCCAACGACACGACGCGCATCGCCAGAATTTTCCCGCGCTCGTCCAGCGCCAGCTCGGCGCGGGTCTGCACGTCCCGGCCATGCGCGCTGGAGAGGAACTCTTCACTGCGCTCCGCGACCCATTTCACAGTGGTTCGCAGAGTGCGGGCGCAGTACGCCAGCACCACGTCTTCGGGGTAGGCACCAGTCTTCATGCCAAAGCCGCCACCGACGTCGCCGACCTGCACACGCATCTGGTCGTGCGGCACACCGAGCGCATCGCAAATCGTGTCGCGCGCACTTGAAGGCATTTGGGTACTCAACCGAATCGTGACGCGCCCGCTGGCAGCATCGAAACTCGCGAGCGCCGTCCGTGGCTCCAAAGTCAGCGCTGCGACGCGCTGATTCGTCACGTCCAGCGCCACCACGTGCTTTGCGCCGGCAAAGGCCGCCGCTGTGGCGACCGGATCGCCGTGCCGCATTTCGGCGGAGATGTTGTCGGGCGCCGCATCGAAAAACACCGGCGCACCGGCGGCCATGGCATCCGCCACGGTAACTGCCATGGGCAACTCCTCGTAATCGACGGCGATGGCCTCCGTCGCATCACGCGCCTGCTGGAGGGTTTGCGCCACCACGGCAACAACGGGTTCGCCTCCAAAACGAACGCGCTCATGCGCCAGCGGGCGGCGCGGCGGCGTCGCACCGGGCGAGCCGTCTGCGCGTACAAAGCCGGCAACCCCCGGAATCGGCTTGATGCCGGCCGCCACCAGATCGGCGCCCGTCAGCACCGCAAGCACGCCCGGCATGGCGCGCGCGGCCGCCACGTCGATGGAGACAATGCGCGCATGCGGATACGGGGACCGCAGAAAGCACAGGTAGGTCTGGTTGGCGGGCATCCAATCGTCCGCATAGCGGCCCTGGCCGGTCAGCAGGCCTTCGTCTTCGATTCGGCGTACGGCATGCCCACTGCCAAAGCGCATGGGGTTGATGTCGGTAGTCACGGTCGGCATCCTTGAGTCTTGTGGTGGAAACTTGAATTGCATTGAACGCTCTGGAGTCCGCAGCTCGGAAAGCGCTGGGGGATCACTATAGACGTTGTTGGTCGATTCCGCTGACGCGCTACACTGACCCGATTGCCGCAACACGGCCTTGGCCGTCCGGAGGAAATATGCCCTCGCTGTATCCGTTTCACCTGGCTTTTCCAGTCACCTCGCTGGCAGAGGCGCGCGCCTTTTATGGCGAGCTGCTGGGTTGTCCCGAAGGTCGCAGTGCAAAAGACTGGGTCGATTTCGATTTCCACGGCCACCAGATCGTGGCGCATCTATCGCCTGCGGAGGCCGGCCATCACAGCACGAGCGCGGTGGACGGCGACAACGTCCCGGTGCGTCACTTCGGGCTGGTGCTGCCGATGGCCGAATGGCAGCGGATGGCTGACAAGCTGCGCGCGGCCGGCACCCGCTTCCTGATTGAGCCACACGTGCGCTTCGCGGGACAGGTCGGCGAACAGGCCACGATGTTTTTCCTGGATCCGAGCGGCAACGCGCTGGAACTCAAGTCGTTTGCCGATCCGGCACAGCTATTTGCCAGGTAGCCGCCTGCGACGCGCTCAAAAACGCGAGTGTGAAACGCAGCCGGATCAGCACAGTTGATCGCGGTACAGGCGAATCGCCTCCGCCACCATCGGGGTCAACCCGGCATCTCCGGTGCCTTCCAATTGATCCAGTAACGCGTGGCGCATGCTCGGCGCCCAGAATTTCCGGATATGCAGAATGAGACTTTCAAGCGCGGCGGGACGATCCGGCATCGCCTCAAAAAAGACGCCAATCTGGTTGGCCATACGGATCAGGTTGTTGGCTTGCATACGTGGTTCGCGCTCCAGGGTTCGAGCGCGAGGCGCTCAGGATGGGTGTAGGTCACCAGGTTGTCGCCACGAACAAAGCCGATCAGCGCCAGCCGGGCCGCTTGCGCGGTCGTGATCGCCAGCGACGTTGGCGCCGATATTGCGGCCAGCAGCGGAACACCCGCGGCGGCCGTCTTCTGGACCATTTCGAAGCTGGCCCGGCTGGTCACAACGATGAATCCGCTTGAAGCGTCCTGCAGGCGCGCAGCGGCCATGCCGCCGATGAGCTTGTCCAGGGCGTTGTGCCGGCCGACGTCCTCGCGCAGCAGGTGGATGTCGCCGCTTGATGCACACCACGCCGCCGCATGAACGGCGCCCGTGGCTCGCTGAAGGGTCTGCAAAACCGACAGCTCGCGCATGGCGCGGGCAATCGCGCGCGGCTGGAGCGGCGCCGCATCGGGGAGTGTCGGGAGCGCGCGCGACACATGGGCCAGGCTTTCGACCCCGCACAACCCGCAACCGGTGCGCCCGGCCATCGCACGGCGCCTATCCTTGAGCCGCGCAAAGGCCGCGCCGGCGACCTCGAGCCGAAGCGTGATGCCCAAAGGACCCTCGACCTGCTCCGTGTCGTACAACTCGGCACGGCTTGCAAGAATGCCTTCGCTGAGCGAAAAGCCCAGCGCAAAGTCTTCCAGGTCGAGCGGCGTGGCAAGCATCACGGCGTGGGCGATGCCATTGAACTCCAATGCGACGGGGACTTCCTCGGCAACCCAGTCCTGCCGCTCCACCTGGCCGCCGTCGCGCAAGCACCGTACATCGCGCCGGGCAACACCGCCGCGCGACAGCAAGGCATCGTCGGGTTTCACAGTGCGCGTTTCATTGGGCTGCGATCTCGTGACCGACTTCGCCGCGCCCGTTCAACAACGCTTCCTGGATGCGATTGAAGCGGCTGTATTCCTTTTGCCAGGTAGACGGCTGCATCACCCTCGCCACCTGCACCGCGGTGACCTTGTATTCAGGACAATTGGTGGCCCAATCGGAATTGTCGGTCGTGATCACGTTCGCCCCCGACTCGGGGAAATGGAAGGTGGTGTAGACCACACCCGGCCTGACCCGCTCTGTCACATTGGCGTGCAGCACGGTGTCGCCGGAGCGACTCTGGATGCCAACCCAGTCGCCGTGGCGGATACCGCGTTCTTCGGCGTCGTGCGGGTGGATCTCCAGCACATCCTCGCTGTGCCATTCGGAGTTGGGTGTGCGCCGAGTCTGCGCACCCACGTTGTATTGCGACAGGATGCGTCCGGTGGTCAGCAGCAGCGGGAATTTGCGCGTCACTTTTTCATCGGATGCAACGTACTGGGTAATGATGAATCTGCCTTTGCCGCGCACAAACGTGCCGACGTGCATGGTGGGCGTGCCGTCGGGCATCGCATCGTTGCACGGCCACTGGACACTTCCGCCCATCTGGTCGATCTTGTCGAAACTCACGCCCTGGAAGGTGGGCGTCAGCGCCGCTATCTCGTCCATGATCTGCGATGGGTGTGCATACTGCATCGGATAGCCCAGCGCATTGGAGAGTTTGACCGTGACCTCCCAGTCGGAGTAACCGCCTTGCGGCGGCACGACCTTGCGTACCCGCGAGATGCGGCGCTCGGCGTTGGTAAAGGTGCCGTCTTTTTCAAGAAAGGTCGACCCCGGCAGGAACACATGCGCATACTTGGCGGTTTCGTTCAGGAAGATGTCCTGCACGACGATGCATTCCATCGCCAACAACGCCGCGGCCACATGCTGCGTGTCCGGATCGGATTGAACGATATCTTCGCCCTGGCAATACAGTCCCTTGAAAGTTCCGCCCAGCGCCGCATCGAACATGTTGGGAATGCGCAAGCCCGGCTCGGGATTGATTTCCACCCCCCAGACCTGCTCGAACGACGCGCGCACTTCGCTGTTGGAGACATGGCGATAGCCTGTAAGTTCGTGGGGGAACGAGCCCATGTCGCACGACCCCTGCACGTTGTTCTGGCCGCGCAGCGGATTGACACCCACGCCTTCCCGCCCCAGATTCCCCGTGGCCATCGCCAGATTGGCAAGCGCAATCACAGCCGTGGAACCCTGACTGTGTTCGGTGACGCCAAGTCCATAGTAGATGGCGCCGTTGCCAGCCGCCGCAAACAGTCTCGCAGCGCTCCGCACCTGCGCGGCGGGCACACCGGTTTCGGCCTGCGTGGCCTCGGGCGAGTTCACCTCGCGCGCCACGAACTCGCGCCAATCACCGAAGGATTTTTCCTCGCAGCGTTGCGCGACAAAAGTCGCGTCCACCAGCCCCTCCGTCACGATCACATGCGCCAGCGCCGTCACGATGGCCACGTTGGTGCCGGGCCTGAGTTGCAGATGGTGCGATGTCGCGACGTGCGGAGAATTGATGATGTCGATCCGCCGCGGATCAACGACGATGAGCTTGGCGCCTTCGCGCAAGCGCTTTTTCATGCGTGAGCCGAACACCGGATGCGCATCGGTCGGGTTGGCGCCAATGATCAAAATCACGTCAGCCTGTTCCACGGACTTGAAGGTCTGCGTTCCCGCCGATTCGCCCAGCGTCGCACCGAGTCCGTAACCTGTTGGCGAGTGGCAGACCCGCGCACAGGTGTCCACATTGTTGTTGCCGAACGCAGCGCGCACCATTTTCTGGACCAGATACGCTTCCTCGTTGGTACAACGCGACGAGGTCAGGCCTCCGATCGAGTCCCGCCCATACTTGGCCTGCAAGCGCTTGAACTCGCTCGCGGCGTAACCGACGGCCTCGTCCCAGCTCACCGCCCGCCACGGGTCGGTGATCTGCTTGCGGATCATGGGGGTCGTGATCCGGTCCCTGTGCGTGGTGTAACCCCAGGCAAAGCGCCCCTTCACGCACGCATGCCCCTCGTTTGCCTTGCCGTCCTTCCAGGGCACCATGCGCACCACCTCGCCGCCCTTCATTTCCGCCTTGAACGCGCAGCCCACGCCGCAATAGCCGCAGGTAGTGATGACGCTGTGCTCGGGTGCGCCGAGCGAGATCAGCGATTTTTCGAGCAGAGAGTCGGTCGGGCACGCCGCGACACAGGCGCCACAGCTCACACACTCGGAGTCCATGAAGGATTCGTTCTGCCCCGCCGAGACGCGCGACTCGAATCCGCGCCCGCTGATCGTCAGTGCAAAAGTACCCTGGGTTTCTTCGCAGGCCCGCACGCAGCGATTGCAGACGATGCATTGCGCAGGGTCGTAGGTGAAGTACGGATTGGATTCGTCCTTCGGCGCGTGCGCGTGATTGGCCCCCTTGAAACCATAGCGTACGCCCTGCAAACCGGTCGCGGCCACCATGTCCTGCAGTTCGTTGCCAGGCCCCTGCGGGGTGGCGCAGTCACTCGGCAAATCTGAGAGGTACAGCTCCATCACACCCCTGCGCAGCTCCTCCAGCTTCGCCGTCTTGGTGCGCACCTTCATACCCGCCTCGACCGGCGTCGTGCAGGAAGCCGGGTAGCCTTTTCTGCCGTCGATTTCAACCAGGCATAGGCGGCAGGAGCCGAACGGCTCGAGACTGTCAGTGGCACACAGCTTGGGCACATTGATCTCGGCCAGCGCCGCGGCGCGCATCAGCGACGTACCTTCCGGCACCGTCACCTCCACGCCATCGATTTCAAGCGTGACTTCACGTTCGGCGACACGCTGGGGTGTGCCATAGTCAATTTCGTTCAGCGGATCAAGCATGTTCAACTCCTGTATCGGTTCGCGGCGCCTCGGGCCCGCTGGCCGGCAAGCCAAAGTCCTGCGGATAGTGATTCAGCGCGGACAGCACCGGGTACGGCGTCATGCTGCCCATGGCGCAGAGGGAGCCGTTCACCATGGTGTCGCACAAGTCGCGCAACAGTTTGACTTGTTGGGACCTGTCGCCGCCCACCTCGCCTTCGCCGCCCGTCCGAATACGGTCGATGACCTCGACGCCGCGCATGGAGCCGATCCGACAGGGCGTGCATTTGCCACACGACTCGACCACGCAGAACTCCATCGCGTAGCGGGCAAGCCGGGCCATGTCGGCTGTATCGTCATGCACCACGATGCCGCCGTGTCCTATCGATGCACCGATCGCGGCATAGGCCTCATAGTCCAACGGTACGTCCCACTGCGACTCGGGCACATAGGCACCCAGCGGCCCCCCGACCTGGACCGCCTTGATCGGCCGGCCCGATGCAGAGCCGCCGCCATAGTCGTAGAGCAACTCGCGCAGCGTGATGCCAAACGCCTTTTCCACCAAGCCGCCATGACGGATATTGCCGGCCAGTTGCAGCGGCAGTGTGCCCGTCGAGCGACCCATCCCGTAGTCGCGGTAGAACGCCGCGCCGCGCGCCAGAATCAAGGGCACGCTGGCAAAGGTGATCACGTTGTTGATGACGCTGGGACGACCGAACAGGCCGCGAATCGCCGGCAGCGGCGGCTTGGCACGCACGATGCCGCGCTTGCCTTCCAGGCTGTCGAGCATCGCGGTCTCCTCGCCGCAGACATAAGAGCCCGCGCCCTTGCGCACCTCCAGCCTCAAGCTCCGGCCCGATCCGAGAATGTCGTCGCCCAGAAACCCGGCCGCTTCGGCACGGCCAATGGCCTCGTTCAGTGTCGCAATGGCGTGCGGATACTCGGAGCGCACATAGATATAGCCTTGGGTCGCGCCGACGGCCAGGGCAGCAATGGTCATGCCTTCGATCAACATGAACGGATCGCCCTCCATCGTCATGCGGTCAGAGAAGGTGCCGGAATCGCCCTCGTCGGCGTTGCAGACGACATACTTCTGCGCCGCCGGCGTGGCCAGCACGGTCTTCCATTTGACGCCTGTCGGAAAGGCCGCACCGCCACGGCCACGCAGTCCGGCGTCGAGCACCTGCTGCACGATGGCTTGCGGCCCCATCTCCAGCGCACGCCGCAGGCCCACGTGCCCTTCGTGCGCCTGATAGTCGTCCAGCGATACCGGATCGATGATGCCAATGCGCGCACAGGTTAGCCGCTGCTGGCTTTTCAGATACACGATTTGCCCGGTTGGACCCAGGTGCAACGCGTGCGAAGCGCCACTCAGAAAGCCCGCATCGAACAGACTGGCGACATCCCCCGGCGTTACCGGACCATAGGCAATGCGCCCGTCAGCGGTCGCCACCTCGACCAGCGGCTCCAACCAGAGCAGGCCACGCGAGCCATTGCGCACGAGGCGGATGTCGATGCCGCGGGCCACGGCCTCCTCGGCAATGCGGCGCGCCACGAGGTCGGCGCCCACGGCGAGTGCCGCGGAATCCCGCGGCACGTAAAGCGTAATGCTCATGACTCGCTCCTGGTCCGCGCCACCAGCGCATCGAACATCTGCGGCGTGACACGCGCATGCGGCTCCCCGTCAAGCATCATGGCCGGCGAGCTTGCGCACAGGCCAAGGCAGTAGACGGGCTCCAAACTGAACGCGCCGTCCCGCGTGGTGCCGTGCAGATCGCAGCCCAGGTGCTGCTTTGCATGATTGAGCAGCTGATCGGCGCCCATCGCCTGGCAGGATTCTGCGCGACAGAGTTGCAGCACGTGCCTGCCGGCCGGCTCGGCGCGGAAGTGCTGGTAATACGTGATCACGCCATGCACCTCGGCTCTCGACAAGCCAAGCGCTGCGGCAATCTCGGGCACGACGTGGGCCGGAATATGGCCCAGGGCATCCTGCACGTCATGCAGGATGGGCAGCAACGCACCCGGCATGCCAACGCGGCGCTCCAGCACGCCGCGCACAGCAATCAACGCCTCCATGTCTGCGGATGCGGACCGCGCCGCGCCGCGCAGATCCGTCTCCGATTCAACGATTGCCGACGCCATGTTGTCTCCTGTGTCTTGGGCCGCACCTTGCACAGCGCGGCATTGGGTTTCTTCCGGCCCGCACTGTATCGGGACCATCGCAGCTTCGCAATATGACAGAGACGATTCAAATAATATGCTTTGAACAGCATATTTATCTATAAAAGACATTGACATTGATTGAATATTTATCGAACATACGGCCAATTAAATATGCTGTTTATTTCATAAACTTTAAGCCCTGCGATGCGTCATGCTGTTTGTGTGTGCCTTCAGAGGTCGAGCAGATCGCGCCCGTTGAAACACCCGTCGCAGGTGTCGCGAATCTCTACATGCCCTGGAGGTTGCCATGCACGAAATCAATATCAAGCCGCAGTGGATCATTCGCCGTCCGGGAGGTCCGGCATTGCCATTGCGTGTCATCGACCTGCTCGTGAAGGTGCATGAGTTCGGCAGCCTGTCCAGCGCCTGCAAGGTCTCCGGCACCTCGTACCGACACGCCTGGGAACTGCTGCGCGAGGCAGAGCAGTTGTTTGGCGATGCTTTGATCGTGATGCAGCGTGGCAAGGGCTCCCGCCTCACGGCGCTCGGTGAAAAGCTCGTCTGGGCAGACCGACGCGTCGGCGCACGGCTGTCACCACTGCTTGATTCCCTCGCATCGGAGCTTGGCGCCGAGATCGAGAAGGTGATTTCACCCGTGCCCGAGCTGCTGCGGATTCATGCGAGCCACGGATTTTCAATCCAGACGCTGCACAATTTTCTGGGTGCGGCCGGCATACCCAACGAACTCAAATACCAGGGCAGCCTGGAAGCCGTCGTGGCCCTGCACAACGGCGAGTGTGACGTGGCCGGGTTTCATGTCCCGCTTGGCGAATTCGAAGCTCCGGTGCTCGCGCACTACCACCCGTGGCTGACGCTGCGGTCCCAGAAAATCATCAATATCGTGACGCGCCGTCAAGGGTTGATGGTCGCTCGCGGGAACCCCAAGGAAATCTATCAGGTCAAGGATCTCGTCCGGTCCGACGTGCATTTCATCAACCGCCAGGCTGACTCCGGCACACGCCTGCTGCTGGACCTCCAGTTACGCAAGGAAGGGATCGAGCCGGCGCGGATCAAGGGCTACGAGCAGTGCGAGTACACACATGCAGCGGTCGCGGCGTTTGTTGCCAGCGGCATGGCGGATGCCGGTTACGGAGTGGAAACGCCGGCGCGCCAGTTCAAGCTGGACTTTATTCCGGGACAGACCGAACGCTATTGCCTGATGTGCCACGAAAAGACGCTGGCGTCGCCCAGCATGCAAAAAATGCTCGCGATCCTGCGCAGCGACGACTACAACGCAGCGGTCAACCAGTTGCCCGGCTACCACACGAACGAAGCGGGAACCGTGATGGAACTCGACCAGACTTTCAGCGCGCTGCAGGGCGCGGCGAAGCGCCAGAAAAAGCGCTCCCGACCATCGCCGGGCGGGGCGGTATAGCCAAGGACTCAAGGCATACTGCCCCTTCGCGCTACTGGAACAGCTTCATCGCGTTCGAGAGCGTCTTCAGCACGCCCCAGACCAGAGGAATGCCGACAAAGCCCCAGGCGAGAATCAGCTTGATGATCGTGGACGAGCCGGTTTCTGATGAGTTTGCCATGGTTCGCTCCTTTAAGCCTTGGCACCGACGAGCACCTGATCGTGGGCGCGGGGATCGTTGGGCTTCATGTGATGACGCTCATGGACCGCCTTCACCAGCAGATTGCAGATGAAGCCGATCACCAGCAAAGCGGCCATGATGTACATCGTGTTGTTGTAGGCCTGTGCCTTCGGCACGCCATGGGCGATGTTGTATTGCCGCAGGTAATTGACCAGCACCGGGCCGAAAATGCCGGCGGCCGACCAGGCCGTCAGCAGCAAGCCATGGATCGCGCCGACGTAGCGCGTGCCGTACATGTCCTTCAGGTAGGCCGGCACCGTGGAAAAGCCGCCGCCGTACATGCTGATGATGATCAGAAAGCAGCCGACAAACAGCGGCACGTTGCCCGTCAGGCCGGCATGCGGCACCGTCACATACAGCAGGAAGCCCAGCACCATGAACACGAAGTAGGTGTTGCGCCGGCCCAGGTAGTCCGATACCGTCGCCCAGCAGAAGCGCCCGCCCATGTTGAACAGGCTCATCAACCCGACGAAGCCGGCCGCCGCGACCGGCGTGATGTGGCCCGGGAACATCTCCTGGCTCATCGCCGAAGCCTGGCCCAGCACGCCGATGCCGGCCGTCACGTTCAGGCACAGCACCCACCAGATCAGCCAGAACTGCGGCGTCTTCAGCGCGTCGTACACAAAGACGTCGTTCTTCGTGATCAGCTTGCTCCCCTTCGTAGCAACGTACCCTTCGGGCTCCCATCCCGGCGGCGGCACGCGCACGATGACGGCGCCGACCATCATGAAGATGAAGTAGACGACGCCGAGCACGACGAAGGTCTCCATCACTCCGACGTGGGTCGGCGTGCCGAACCTGGCCATCAGCCAGACCGACAGCGGCGAAGCAATGAACGCGCCGCCGCCGAAGCCCATGATCGCCATGCCGGTAGCCATGCCGGGACGGTCCGGAAACCACTTCATCAGCGTCGACACCGGCGAGATGTACCCGACGCCGAGCGCGATCCCACCGATCACGCCATAGCCCACATAGACGATCCAGATGTTGTGCACCGAGACGCCGAACGCCGAGATGAAGAAGCCAGCCGCCCAGCACAGCGCCGCGGTGAACATGGCCTTGCGCGGGCCGCCTTCCTCGACCCAGCGGCCGAACACCGCCGACGACACGCCGAGAAAAAAGATCGCCAGCGAGAAGATCCAGCCAAGCTGGGTCAGCTTCCAGTCGTCCGGCGCGGACTGGCTGATGCCGAGCAGTTTGGTCATGGGCAGGTTGAACACGCTGAATGCATAGGCCTGGCCGATGCACAGGTGCACGCAAAGGGCCGCCGGCGGCACCAGCCATCGATTGAAGTTTGGACCCGCCACGGTCCGCCGCCTGTCCAGAAACCCCGGCGTGCTGCTGCCCGGAGCATTCCCCGCTCCTACGATTGCTGACGACATGTTGTCTCCTAGGTTATATGCTGTTAAGTCTGCTATGCATTCTTAGCATTGGCGTTTGTGCCGATACGCACTATAAGGCGTCACTTGGCGTCATGACAAGTGCAACTTAATTCAACTGACCCCACAAGCCTAGGCAATTACCCTTAGTCTCGATAGCACCGGATTCAGGCGCAGAGGCGTCACCTCTTCGACGCGAAGCAAACTCCTGCAGCGCACTTCACGACCATTGGGTCCTTCCAGACAGATTTCATAAGCGCATTTATAATAAACGAGCTTATGAAAAGAGACTTCACGCAACGGTTCGGCTTTTTGGTGAATGACGTGGCCAAGCTTTACGGCGAGCTGTTCGACCGGCTGGCGCGCGAGCGGATCGGACTGTCGCGTGCGCAGTGCCGGCTGCTCGGCGCACTGGCCATGCACGGCGACGAGCGGCCGATGTCGCAGATCGAGCTGGCGCACCGGCTCGGCCTGAGCGCCATGGGCGTGGCCGGGCTTTGCGACCGCATGGCCGTGGCTGGCTGGATCCGTCGCGAGTCCAGCGCGAGCGACCGCCGTGTCAACGAGGTTCATCTGGAGCCCAGCGCCGAGCAAGCGCTTGACGCCGCACTGACCATTGGGGACGGCCTGCACGCGCAGGCGCTCGCCGGGCTCACGCCGCTCGAGCGCTCGCAGTTGCTGGCCCTGCTCGGCAAGGCCCGCGCCAGTCTGGTGAGCCTGGCAGCGAACCAGCAGGTGAGCGCATGAGTGCCGCCACCAGCCTGTCTGGCCACGCATCCACCGCGAGCGATGCGTTCCCGCACCGGCGCATGATCACCATCTCGATCATGCTGGCGACCGTCATGCAGGCGCTCGACACCACGATTGCGAACGTGGCGTTGCCGCACATGCAGGGCAGCCTGGAGGCCTCGCAGGATCAGATCATGTGGGTGCTCACCTCGTACATCGTGGCTGCCGCCATCACGCTGCCATTGACCGGCTGGCTGTGTGGCATGTGGGGCCGGCGCAAGGTGTTCATCGTCTCCGTTCTCGGTTTCACGGCGGCGTCGGCACTGTGCGGCCTGTCGAGCTCGCTCATCGGCATCGTGCTGGCACGGCTGCTGCAGGGCGTGTTCGGCGCTGCGCTGGTCCCGCTCTCGCAGGCCGTGCTGCTGGACATCAACCCCCGCGAGAAGATCGGTCAGGCCATGGCGATCTGGGGTGCCGGCATCATGGTGGGCCCGATCCTGGGGCCGCTGCTCGGGGGCTGGCTGACCGAGAACTACAACTGGCGCTGGGTGTTCTTCATCAACCTGCCGGTGGGCCTGTTTGCGTTCTGGGGCATCGCCCGCTACGTGCCGGAAAGCCGGCCCGGGCGCGAGCGGCTCGACCTCTTCGGTTTCGCCACGCTCTCGCTGGCCATCGGGATGCTGCAGCTGTTCCTCGACCGGGGCCAGCAGCTCGACTGGTTTGATTCGTGGGAGATCCGGCTCGAGGCTGCCACCGCCGTGGTCGCTTTCGCATTTTTCGTGATCCACACCTGGACCGTGCAGGGGGTGTCGTTTTTCGACCGGGCGCTGCTCAGGGACCGCAATTTCGTGACCGGCCTGCTGTTTTCCTTTGTCGTGGGCATGATCCTGTACGGCACCATGGCATTGCTGCCCAATTTGCTGCAGGACCTGATGAATTACCCCGTGTTCTATACCGGCGAAGTGACGGCGCCGCGCGGCATCGGGACCATGCTGGCCATGCTCGTGGTGGGGCGGCTGGTACATCGCATCGACGTGCGCGCGATCATGGCGGTCGGCTTTGCGCTGACCGCGTTCGCGCTGTGGCAAATGACGCAGTTGACCCCGCAAATGGACGCCAACCTGTTCATCGTCTCGGGCTTCATCCAGGGCGTGGGCATCGGCTTTACTTTCGTGCCGCTGTCCGCCGCGACGTTCGCCACGCTGGCGTCGGCACTGCGCCACCAGGGCACGCCCATTTACAGCCTGCTGCGCAACATCGGCTCCAGCGTCGGCATCTCGATCGTGCAGACCCTGCTGACACGCGGGGCCGATACGGCGCATGCACAACTGGCCGCCACCGTCACTGCCGGCAACGCGGCTCTGGCGACCGTGCCGTCGATGCTCAATCCGGGCACCAGCACGGGACTGGCGATCCTGAATATGGAGGTCACCCGCCAGGGCGCGTTGATCGGCTATATCAACGACTTCAGCATCATGACCATTCTCACGCTGGCTGCGATTCCCCTGCTGCTGATCATGAGCGGCCCGCGCCGCGCCGCGGCGAACACCGGCGGCGCTGCCGAGGTACCGCACCGACTACCGCAAGACCACCGGCAGTCCTCGCCAACGCGGGGATTCAGAGAACCAAACCTCGCCGCTCATGCCTGCCCAGGCCAGGCAACTTCATTCGGCAACCAGACTCGGTTTTGCTTCGCGCTCTCGTGGAATGGTCAACCGGATCAATACCGGCATGATCAGGAGAACCAGGGGCAACTGCACCACGATTCCCGCGATGATGGCAATCGCAAGCGGTTGCAGCATCTGGTCGCCTGACCCACTGATCGCAGCGCCCAGCGGCAGCAAGGCAAGAATCATGGCCAGCGTACTCATCAGGATCGGACGGAATCGATTCAGCGCTGCCTGATAGATCGCCTCGCGTGGCGGCATTTCCTTCTCGAGCATCTGGTATTCGGATACAAGGAAGATGGCCATTTCTGTCGCGATGCCGAGGATCATCACCATGCCCATCATGGCGGTGATATTGAGTTCGGTGCCAGTGAGCCAGAGGCCCGTGAAAACCGCTCCCGTGGAAACCAGTGACGTGAAAAGGATGATCAACGGAAGCGAGAGGCGTTCGTACAGAAAGAGCAGCAGGATAATTTCAGCCAGCACCACGGCGCTGAACGTGATGACCATTCCATGCGCTGCTTCCTGCTGCTGCTTGTAGGCGCCGCCCAACGTGTAATAGACACCGCTAGGGACCGTGCCGGGTTTGTCCAGGATTTGCTTCACCGCGGCAATGGTCGACCCGAGGTCACGCTTGCCGTTTGTTTGGGCCGTCAACGAAACGATTTGCGCCAGATTGGCACGGAAGAGCGCGGGCTGCCCGCTGACGAATTTGATTTTGGCTATGGCTCCGAGCGGAAGCGTATGTCCGTTTGGCGCCTGAATCAGGAGCTTGTACAAATCGTCGCGATAGAGTCTGGTGTTCTCGCGATCCCCGGTGTTCTGTGGCTGCACCCAAAGCCTCACGCCAACATCCTGTACGCGCCCCATGTATTTGGTAATGACAGAGCCGTGTAGATAACGGTAGATTTGGTCCTTGACATCGGACGCAGTGAGATGGTTCATCGCGGCCTGCGCCTGATCCACGGTGATTTCCAGGGCATCGCCGGTCGGCAGAGTCCCGGGGTCCACCGATGACGGTTCAATCCCGTCGACTTTTTTAAGCGCATCCGCAACCTTGTCAGCCACACCGGGAAGGACGTCTGGATCCTTGGCGCTCAGGTTGACAACCACCGGCTGACGACGTCCGACCATATCGCCAATCATGTCAGACAGCAGCTGGTGCGTATCGTAGTCAATCCCCGGGACCTGACTATTGATCTGCGCCGAAAGGGAATTCATCACCTGCCAGATCGGTGGCCGCCTGGATGAAGGAACCAGGTGAACAAAAAAATCGCCCTGGTAGGGAAGGTTGAGATCACCGCCCAAGCCGGCCCCGGTCCGGCGAGTGTAGGTATCAACATATGAATTCTTTTGGAGGATCGCTTCCACCTGTGCGAGCTCGCGGTTGGTCTCGATGAGCGACGTACCGGGCTTGGTCTGATAGTCGAGCACGAAGCCACCTTCATCCATCCGTGGCAGGAAGCCGGTACCGACGTGGGTATAGCCAAGATAGCCAACACCGGCAAGAACAACGAGGATGATTGCAGTTAACCAGGGCGCCGCAAACAACCGCGTCAAGACGCGTCCATGAGTGCGTCGGGACCACGTCTCGCGGCCGTGCGAAGGATCATGCCACTTTTTGAAGTCGATGATTCCACGCGCCATTAACGGCACCAAGAGGGCAGTGAACCCGTAAGAAATGATCAGCGACGCCGCCATCGTCAACGACAGGGACTTGAAAAATGCACCCGTTACGCCCGAGAGGAACGCCAGCGGGATGAACATGATGATGGTGGCACTGCTGGACCCCGTCAGCGGGGACAGGAACTCCCTCGCGGAAGAAAGCACCGTGCGCTGAGGGTGTTCCAGCCCAGGAACTCCAGCACGACGGGCGATCTGCTCGACCATGACGATGGCATCATCAATCAACAGTCCGATCGCAGCTGCAATTCCGCCCAGGGTCATGATGTTGAAACTCAACCCGAGAGCCGACAGCAGCACGCAAGTGGTCATCACTGACATCGGTACCGTGATCATCGCGACAAATGCCGCCCGCCAGTTGCGCAAGAATCCGAGAATCACGCAGGCAGCCAGGATAAGACCGATAACGATTGCCTCCTCTACCGCCCCTATCGACGACCTGACGAGTTCGGCCTGGTCGTACCACTTGTGAATCTGGATGGACTTCGGCTGGGTCTTCATAAAGGCGTCCAGCTTTGCTTGAACCTCCTTTTCCAGCGTGAGCGTGTCTGCGGTGTTTTGCTGAAAGACGTTGATATTGACGGACGGCTGTCCGTTGTCGTCCACCAACAGCCACTGCGGCACGGACCCCATCTCCACTTTCGCAATATCACCCAGGCGAACAACTCCGCCGTTCGACGTATGCAGCGTTACGTCACGAACCGCCTCGATGGAACTGAACTGGTTGTTCTCGATGGTCAGATAGAGCAAGCCGTTGTCCTGGATACGGCCGACCGCCTCCAGCGTATTCGTGCCCGAGATGGCGTCCGATAGATTGGTCAGGGTAAGACCGTAGGTCTGAAGCTTCTCGGGGCTGACGTAAACCTGTACCTCTCTGGTTTCACCACCCAGAGTAGAAACTTGCCGGATGCCGGGAATCCCCGTCAGCAACGGCGCTATCTGATACTTGGCGAGAGTCTTGAGGTCTGCCGGGGAGATCTTGTCCGAAATCAACGCATAAGACACGAACGGCATGATCGCGTTGGGACTCATCTGAATTACATCGTAGCCCGTGCCCTGGGGCAGATCCGGCAGTTTCTGCGCGAAAGCCGCATCGACGTTCAGGACGGCGCGATGCATGTCCGATCCCCACGGGAAATCGACAAAAATTTCTGCGGAGCCGCGAGTGGTCGTCGACGTCACGTTGACGGCGCCCGGGACGGCGCGCGAGACCTTCTCCAAAGGCTCCGTGACATCGATCAGCATCTGTTTCGCCGGCATGTCACCGCTGTCGACTTCAATCCGGACGCGGGGAAAACTGACGGTCGGAAAGAGCTGGATCGGAAGAGTGAGTGCCGCAAAAATACCCGCCAGCGTCAGCGCGAAGGCAATGAAAATGAGGGAACGTGCGTGACGCTCAACCCAGTCGATAAAGTTCATTGGCCAGCCTTCCCGCCCGAAGCGCTGGTAGTCGAATTGGTCAGCCGCATCTTGTCGCCGTCATCGAGCTGATAGCTTCCCGCGCCGACAATCGGTGCGCCGGCAACAAGCTTGCCGTTCACCACATCCGTGTCGCCCGCTGAACCCATCACGGTAACCGGCACTTTCTTGGCCACCAAATTCACCGACTGCACGACATAGGTCTGGCCGCTGTCGTTGAGCAAAATCGCGTCATGCGGAACGACGTACCCCTGTTGCTCGCCCGTGTTGATCACCGCCCGGGCCATCTCCCCGGTCAATGGGTTGCCGTCAGATATGGTGACATCAACGGGAACGAGTCCATTCTCCAGGTTCACCGCAGATCCGCGCAGCGAAACCCGCCCGTGCAGGGTTCCGCCGCCGCTGAACGGGGTCATGGTGACTGCATCACCGTTCTTGATCCGGGCCGCCTGCGCAGGCACGACCCCCGTCTTGAAAACGAGTCCTTTGGAGTTGGCCAGTTCGATGAGTGAAGTGCCCTGCGCAACGACCGCACCAGAACTCACGCTGACGCTCATGACGATGCCCTTGAAAGGCGCCTTCAGTGTGTTCGCTCCATTCGCGCCTTCCTCCTCAAGCGCTTCAAGCGTCGAGTTCGCGTCCGCGGCCGTCTTCTCATCCAACGCCAGCTGCGCCGCGGTCTCCAGATGAGCGTTGGCCAGGGAGCGGCTACGGTCCAGGAGATGGTTGGCTGTGAGGACAGCCTGCCGGGCCTGCTTGTACGCAGCTCTGGACTCCGGGCTCGGGGTGAGCGTGATCATCGGCGTACCTCTGTCAACTTCCTGCCCGACGTGAACATTGATATTGCTCACCCGGGCAGCGATCGGCGAAGAGAGGCTTTCCCGCCCTTTTTCCGCGGGCATCACCCGGCCATAAACGGTAATGGAGACAGGAACGCTGCCTTTCTTCAGCGGAACCAGGTTGACGAGCACGCTGGCGTTGGTCGCGTCAGGGGCGTCATCGGCGAGCGCGGCCGTCGAGCCGATGGCAGCGCAAATGACGAGAACGAGGGCGAGAGGCGTTTTCATGGGTTTGTCACTTTGCTTGGAGAAACGAGCATTGTTTTGGGAAAGCCGGCGCCGAGCTCTATCGACAGCGCAAGAGCGGTTTCGTCGAGCGTCCGCTGGTAACCGAGCACGTCCAGCTGCCGCTCGAGTGCGGTCGTCTGATAGTCCGTCAAGTCGCGCTGCCCGAGATTGCCCTGTTGATAGGCGCGCAGCGCGGAGTCTGCCAACGAGGTGGCATCCTGCGATGCGGCGCGTGCTTTTTCGAGGTTGCTCCCGGTGACCTGTTCGCGCGCGAGCAGCGCTTTACTCATTCCTTCTGCCTCGTCCAGCCGCGCCTGATAATCGGCGCGCAATTGAAGACGAGTCGCCCTGGCTGACGCAATCACCCCTTGATTGCGATTGAAGATCGGCAGGTCCATGTTGATCGTCGGTCCGGCCGAGGACACATGCGAGGTGTCCCAGCCACCTGCCACGCCCAGGCTGAAAGCCGGGAACTGGCCCACAATCGCCTTGCGCACATCCAGCTGCGAGGCCTTGTACCCGAGTCGCAACGCAACCAGGTCGGGGCGGCGGGCCGGCAATGATTTGATTAGCGGACCCAGATCACCAGGAAGTTGGACCGGCTCCGACGCAGCGATGGCGAAGCGCACGGAGGGCTCAAGGCCAAGCAGCGCGTCGAGGCTCTGCCAATCTGTCAAAAGAGTCATGCGGGTGGTTGAAATGGCACTTTCGGCACCGGCCTTGGCGGCAAGCAACGGAGCCTCGGCGGTCACATCAAGATTCCCGGCTGCTGTCGCCGCACGCACCTGCCCTACTTCCTCGTTCAACAGTTCGAGTTCCTTGCTGCGAACACGGAGCTCGAGCTGGTCGGCGTAGATATCGACGGCGAGCAGCCGCCCCTTCTGTGCCACTTGCCATTCCTGCCACAACAGGTTCGCGCTGACCTGCTTCAAGCGGACCTTCGCGGCCTTGACGCGGGATCTGTAGGTGATGATCGACCGGATGTCCTGCGAAATCGACGCGGCAAGCGAGTTGCTGGTCCCTGCCCCGTCCAAAAGAAACGCATAGGCAATACCGACCGACGGATTTGGCAAAAGCGTCTCCGAAAGCAGGTCCGCCCGGGCTGCATCGAGTTGCGCAGGCTGCGACGCCAGGTCCGGGTTGTTAAGAACCGCTAGCATGCCAACCTCGCTGGGCGTCAGCGGCTTTTCCGGGTCTATTTTTTGGGGTGCCGCGCTCGGTTCATCAGATGGCACCGCCAGATTCAACTGCGCCAGCGCAACTTTGAGATTGGAGTGATCCGGCGGTGGCAAGGCGTGATAGGTGGCACATCCAGCCAGGGAAAACACGAGCCCCGCAGCACTCGCTCGAAATAATCTGGACAAACTCATCGCCAACGTCCTTCCGCACTCACAACTACCGGCCGGTAATGGTACGACAGCGCTCCTGCGGAACTTCGATCGGCTCGCAAATCTGGTGTGTGGGCTCATCACGTTCAGCTAGTTTCTGAAACTTGCGAGAGGCGCCATCGCGCGGCTGTAGTTGCCCACATCGCAGTGGCACGTTGGCTTCTGATGGGCAACACTATGACCCGGCTCGGCAGAAACCTGTCGGGCCGAGTCACCCTCTCGACGATTCAGAGGGTTGATTTATTCTTTTACGGGCTTGTAAACCAGGAGCGTGGGGGCGATGCCTTTTCCTCCTCCATTGAAGGCGTAAACCAGATGGGTGGCGGGATCGACCATTCCGGTATGCGTGTTCCCCTCACCGGTTGAGACATGGGTCAGGTGAGTCATGGAATTCGTGTCGTACACGTCGAAACCCTTGGAAGAGGTCGAATACAGGTAGAGCAGGCCCAGCTCCGGATCCGCTTCCGCATCATCAACACCGCCGGATTCCGGGAGGGTCTTGATGATCCTCAGGTCCGGCGTCAACACGAATACGCCCGGGTTCGGGAAGTTTGTAGTCGCAAACCACAGCCGTTTGTTCTTGGTGTCAAAGTACGACGCCTTGGTGCCGCCATGTTTTCCGATCTTGACGCTGGTGTCGAAATGCTGGTCGACCTCCCCCGTTGTCGTGTTGATCTTCAGGATGTAGGCATCATCTGCCTGGTAGATGGTGTTCGCGGCAGGAAGGAGCGTTCCAACGTCCGGGCCGGACACTGGTTTCGAAGGGTAGAGGTTGATTCCCGCCTTGTAAACCGGCTTCGTCGGGTCGCTGATGTCGTAGATCTCATCCCAGTTGTTGTCGTCCGACGCGACATAGAGCGTGTGGGTCGCCTGGTTGATCGCCACCCAGTCCGGCGACGTGCCCTTGGTATTGACGCGCGCGACCTCCTTCAGAGTTTGCGTATCAATGACAACGATGGCGTTCACCTTCCCGGCGCCAGCACCATCGGCGGCGGCAACGAAGACGTAATGACCATCGACGGCGCTGCCATTGGGGTTGGGGACATCGGGGATGTACTTGACGAGCTTGTCCGTCTGGGTATCGACCACACTCACGCCGTGATCGTGCATGGCAATGAATATGCGATGGGTTGCCGGATCGAAACTCAAGAGGTCGCCGTGCCCGGCCGGCCCTCCCAATTTGATCGTCGCGACTTTCTCGAACTTGTAGCTGCCGGCTGCAAACGCTGATGTTGCCAGCAAGCCTGCCAACATAACGGCAACCGCGCCGTGGAACACGTTGTTTCTCATCTTCATCTTTGTCTCCTGTTTATCTATGGTTGGTTAGATTTCAAAACTTAAAAGGTATTGCGCTTTGGTGATTTCCTGCCGGCGCAGGCCGGTCTGCACTGCAGGCCGTCGTCGTCACGCGGCCTGCCCGATCAAACATCAATTGCGCTTGACATCGCCGAACAGCCAGCCGACCTCGATGAGGGCGGCCACCTGGGTGGACTTGTCTCCGTTCGGACCCCAGCCGTTGCCGGGCTCGAAGTTGGTCAGATGGGTGAAGGCAAGGAACGGGCGCACGAACTGTTGATTTCCACTGAATCCTGCCCCCGGTTTTTCATTTAATTTTGACCCCACTCTTGGTGGAGTAGCCGGGCTACTCGGTTGTGGATAAGTCTAACGTTGACGGTATTGTTTCTCCTT
>SCRU01000004.1 GCA_004323695.1 Burkholderiaceae bacterium | reverse complement strand
CTTAGCGACCAAGGCGTAGCCAAGATCGGTTCAGGTTTGCTACCTGTGGGAACGCTGCTATTGTCTTCGCGGGCACCGATTGGCTATCTGGCTTTGACTCAAGTTCCATTGGCAATCAACCAAGGCTACATCGCCATGCCTCCCGGTGGACTGCTACCGCCTTTGTACATGCTGTTCTGGTGTCGCCTGAATATGGAAAACATCAAGGGCCGAGCCAACGGCTCGACCTTTATGGAAATCAGCAAAAAGGCGTTTCGCCCGATTCCAGCGCTGGTGCCCCCGGCTGTGATCATTCAAGCGTTTACAGAAGTTGCTGGCACGTTGTTTGACAGGTTGGTCGAGAACGAAGAGCAAGCTCAGACCCTCTCTACCCTGCGCGACGCCCTGCTCCCGCGCCTGATCTCGGGCCAGCTGCGATTGGCCGAAGCGGAGGCGTTCGCATGACCGAAGACCAACTCGAACAGGAAACCCTCGGCTGGCTGCAAGACGTCGGCTACACCCACCGCTACGGCCCCGACATCGCGCATGACGGTCTCACCCCCGAACGCGCCGACTACCGCCAGGTCATCCTGCCATTTCGTCTGCGCGAAGCCATCCACCGGCTCAATCCCGACATCCCCACGGCCGCCCGCGAGGATGCCATCAAGCAAGTGCTGGACCTCGGCATTCCCGCGCTGCTGTCGGCCAACCGCCACTTCCACCGGCTGCTGGTGGCCGGCGTGCCGGTTCAGTACCAACGGGACGGGGAAACGCGCGGCGACTATGTGCGGTTGATCGACTGGTCACGGCCGCAAGCCAACGACTGGCTGGCCGTGAACCAGTTCTCCATCCGCGGTCCGCACCACACGCGCCGCCCCGACATCCTGCTGTTCGTGAACGGCCTGCCGCTGGTGTTGCTGGAACTGAAGAACCCGGCCGACCAGAACGCCGATGTCTGGAAAGCCTACGACCAGATCCAGACCTACAAGGAGCAAATCCCCGACGTGTTCCAGACCAATGAGATCCTGGTCATCACGGACGGCACCGAGGCGCTGCTGGGTTCCCTGTCCAGCGATGCCGAGCGCTTCATGGCCTGGCGCACCATCGACGGCGCCACGCTGGATCCGCTGGGCGAATTCAACGAGCTGCAGACGCTGGTGCGCGGCGTGCTGGCGCCACCGTACCTGCTGGAGTACCTGCGCTACTTCGTCCTGTTCGAGGACGACGGTGCCATCGTCAAGAAGATCGCCGGCTACCACCAGTTCCACGCCGTGCGTGCCGCCATCGTCCAGGTGATCGCGGCCTCCCAGCCGGGCGGCAGCCACAAGGGCGGCGTGGTCTGGCACACGCAGGGCAGCGGCAAGAGCATCACCATGACCTGCTTTGCGGCGCGTGTGATGCAGGAGCCGGCGATGGAGAACCCCACCATCGTGGTCATCACCGACCGCAACGATCTGGACGGCCAGTTGTTCGGCGTGTTCAGCCTGGCGCAGGATCTGCTGCGCGAGCAGCCGGTGCAGGCACGCACGCGCCAGGAGCTGCGCACGCTGCTGGCGAACCGGCCGTCCGGCGGCATCGTGTTTGCCACCATCCAGAAGTTCATGCCGGGGGAGGACGAGGACACGTACCCGGTGCTGTCCGATCGCCGCAACATCGTGGTGATTGCCGACGAAGCGCACCGCACGCAGTATGGTTTGGAAGCCCGGCTTAAGACACGAAAAGTGCCTCTAGCCCATACAGGACAAGGGCGGGAAGCTATCAACCCTGTAGCGACTGGCGACGGCGCCGTGACGCCGCACCGCGCCGAATTCGCGCCGCCGGCGTATGCCGTGGAGCGCTACCAGGCTGGCTACGCGCAGCATCTGCGCGATGCGCTCCCATCCGCCACCTTCGTCGCCTTCACCGGCACACCGGTCAGCAGCACCGACCGCGACACGCGCGCCGTGTTCGGAGACTACATCCACGTCTATGACATGCAGCAGTCCCGGGAGGACGGTGCCACGGTCGCCATCTACTACGAGTCGCGCCTGGCCAAGCTGAGCCTGAAGGAAGCCGATCTGGCGCAACTGGACGAGGACGTGGACGAGCTGGCCGAGGACGAGGAGGAAAGCGCCCAGTCCAAGCTCAAGAGCCGCTGGGCCGCACTGGAGAAAGTCGTGGGCGCCGAGCCGCGCGTGGCCAGCGTGGCCGGGGATCTGGTGGCGCACTTCGAGGAGCGTAACCAGACGCAGAGTGGCAAGGCCATGGTGGTCGCCATGAGCCGGGACATCTGCGTGCACCTGTACAACGAGATCGTGCGGCTGCGCCCGGATTGGCATGATGCCGACCCCGAAAAAGGCGCGATCAAGGTCATCATGACCGGCTCGGCCAGCGACAAGGCCCTCTTGCGCCCGCACATCTACAGCGCCCAGGTCAAGAAACGGCTGGAAAAGCGCTTCAAGGACCCCACCGATCCGCTGCGCCTGGTAATCGTGCGCGACATGTGGCTCACCGGTTTCGACGCGCCGTGCGTGCACACGCTGTATGTGGACAAGCCGATGAAGGGCCACAACCTGATGCAAGCCATCGCCCGCGTGAACCGTGTCTTCAAGGACAAGCCGGGCGGTCTGGTGGTGGACTACATCGGCATTGGCAACGAGCTCAAGGCCGCCATGCGCGAGTACACCCAGTCGAATGGCCGGGGACGCCCCACGGTGGACGCGCACGAAGCCTACAGCGTGCTGATGGAGAAAATGGACGTGCTGCGCACCCTGCTGCACGGCTTCGATTACAGCGGCTTTTTGACGGGCGGCCACAAGACGCTGGCCGGTGCCGCCAACCACGTGCTCGGCATCAAGGATGGCAAGAAGCGCTTTGCCGACGCGGCGCTGGCCATGAGCCAGGCGTTTACGCTGTGCTGCACGCTCGATGAAGCCAAGGCCGTGCGTGAGGAGGTGGCCTTCCTGCAGGGCGTGAAGGTGATCCTGACCAAGAAGGAACTCACCGCGAAGAAGCGCACCGACGAGCAGCGCGAGCTGGCCATCCGCCAGATCATCGGCCAAGCCGTGGTGTCCGAGAGCGTGGTGGACATCTTCGACGCCGTGGGGCTGGACAAACCCAACATCGGCTTGCTCGATGACGAGTTCCTGGCCCAGGTGCGCAGCCTGCCGGAGAAGAATCTGGCGGTGGAGTTGCTGCAGCGTCTCCTGGCCGGCGAGATCAAGAGCCGGTTTGCCGGCAACGTGGTGCAGGACCGCAAGTTCTCCGAGATGCTGGCCAATGTGATCCAGCGGTATCAGAACCGCTCCATCGAGACGGCGCAGGTGATGGAAGAACTGATCCAGATGGCGAAGAAGTTCCGCGAGGCGGCATCACGCGGGGAGACCCTGGGCTTGAGCGAGGACGAGGTGCGCTTTTACGATGCGCTGGCGAACAACGAATCGGCCGTGCGCGAGCTGACCGACGACACCCTCAAGAAAATCGCCCACGAACTGACCGAGAGCCTGCGCCAGAACCTGAGCGTGGACTGGTCACAGCGCGAGAGCGTGCGCGCCAAGCTGCGCCTGATGGTCAAGCGCATCCTGCGCAAGTACAAGTACCCGCCGGACGAGCAGGACGCGGCGGTCGAGCTGGTGCTGGAGCAGGTGCACGCGATGGCCGAGGGATGGGGGGAGTAAAAACCCATCACAAATCGCGCGCGACGCTCTGACACCGTGGACACAAACCTTCCAGCTCGATCATCTGGCTGCCAAGCGCGAAACCGGCGCTCTCCGCGACGCACCGAAGCTGAGTGGCGATTTTCGTGTCGGCCACCTCGGCCGCGGCACCGCAAACGCGGCAGATGAGAAACTGCGCGCCATGCGGCCGCTCCGGGGAGGTACAGCCGATGTACGCGTTCAGCGTTGCGAGACGATGGACCAGACCTTGCGCAATCAGGAATTCCAGCGCCCGGTACACCGTTGGCGGGGCCAGAGGCTTGTGCCCATGCGATGCTTCTTCGGCGTTGAGACGCGCCAGGATGTCGTAGGCGCTGGCTGGGCGATGGTCGCGCCAAAGATCCTCCAGTACCCGGCGGCGCATATCGGTCAGGCGAACGCTTCGGCTGTCGCACAGGCGGCTGGCCCGCTGCAACGCATCGGAGCGGCACGCGGAATGATCGTGCCGTGCCGATGGAAATCCGCCTTCAGTGGACATGGCCCAGCCCTCCCCGGTTGATACTGCGGCGCATCCAAAGCGTCAGGAGATAAACGGCACCGCTCAGAGCAGTAATCCAGAAGCTGGTCGGCCAGTCGGTGTAGTAGGCAAGGGTCAACCCCGCCCAGGTATCGAGCAGAGCCAGCAGGACGGCCGCGACGACCCCCCGGCCGACGCGAGTGGTGATTTGTTGGGCGCTCGCGGCCGGCCCCACCATCAAGGTAAATACCAGCAGCACGCCGACGATTTCCGCGCTTTCGGAAACGGCAACTGCCACCACGACCAGAAACGCCACGGCCAGCGCACGAACGGGAACCCCTTTGGCCTCGGCCAACTCCGGGTTCAGACTGGCAAACAGTAGAGGGCGCGCAATCACGGCGAGCGCCACGACGCTCATGCCGCCAAGAAGCGCAAGGCTGGCGAGAGTTTCCAGGCCGACGCCAAGAATATTGCCGAACAGCAACGCCGTGGCCTGTGTCGCGAACGCCGTGTAGAAATGCAAAAACAGGAGCCCCAGGCCCAGAGCGATCGACAATACCATGCCAATGGCAACATCGCGACCGCTGATTTTTTCACCCAGCAAGCCCATCCCGACACCACCCAGTGCAGTCAGCGTCACCAAACCCCAGAACGGCGGCAAGCCGAGCAGGACGGCG
>SCRU01000029.1 GCA_004323695.1 Burkholderiaceae bacterium | reverse complement strand
GCACCGGTCGCCTTGGTGAGGTGCAGCCACTGATCGACATAGGCCTGGAACACGTTGTCGCCCCGCGGCAGCATGTAGGCCTTCTCGCCGTACTGCAGCGGCTTGCCGGGATTCACCGGACACAGGGTCGGGTGCAGCTTGTGCTGCAGCAGGGTTTCGGACGTGTCGGTCACCATCACGTCAGCCTTGCCCCTGGCGATCTGCTCGAAGATCGTGACGTTGTCCGGATACTCGATCAGGTGCGCGTGGCTCAGGTACTGGCGGGCGAATTTCTCGTTGGTGCCGCCCGGGTTGAAGATCGCGCGCACGCCGGGGCGGTCCAGCTGGGCCAGCGTCTGGTATTTCTTCACGTCGGCGCAGCGCGCGATCGGCGATTTGCCGTCCACCATCACCACATGGCTGAAATACACGTGCCTGGCCCGCTCCAGCGACACCGAGATGCCACCCACGGCGATGTCGCATTTGCCGGCGAGGAAATCGCCCATCAGGTGCGGCCAGGTGGTCTTCACGAAGTCGGCCTTGACCCCCAGCGACGCGGCGAGCGACTGCGCCAGATCGATGTCGATCCCCTCGAACTGGCCGTCCGGGCGCAGGAAACTGTAGGGCTTGTAGTCGCCGGTGGTGCAAACGCGCAGCGTGCCGCTCTGGATGACCGCATCGAGCCGCGAATCGGCGGGGTTCGCCGCGGCGGCCGGCGCCGGCTGCGCCTGGGACAGCGCGCAAAAGGCCCCCAGCAGCACCGCCAATGCGGCGCCGATCCAATGTTTCTTCACGTTCCGTCTCCTCGTCAATTATTAGAAAAAGGCGATGCTACTCCAGCCCGTCGCCCGATGCGCGCAGGTTCGGCACGGCCCTGTCTCAGCCGTCTTCCCAGGGCAGCATCAGCGTGATCACCGCGAGCCTGGCGAACTCGGGCTCGAACTCGTCGATGATGGCCTGCGGATCGGGGCACAGGGTGGCGTCGGTGATCACGCCGAACTGCACGCCGCCGCCATAGCTGAGGATCGATACGCCCAGGCCCACGCTGCCCGACTGTGGCACCCAGAACATGTTCTGCTCGATGGTGGCGCCGCAGAACTTCTGCTTGTCCTTCGGGCCGGGGACATTGGTCATGACCGCCGTGGTCTTCTGGCTGAACAAATTGAGCATGGCGTCCTGGGCGGGCCTGGCCAGCAGGCCGGCCAGCGCCAGCAGGCCGAAGGCCAGCAGCGGCTGGTAGCTGTCCTTCATCCGGCCCATGCGCCGGCGCACCTCGTAGATGCGCTCCACCGGGTTGTCCAGGCCGATGGGCAACAGCAGCGGCGCGAGGCCAAACCGGTTGCCCAGCTGGTAGGCCTGCTCGATCGGGCGCAGGTTCACCGGCACCATGGCGCGGATCTCACAGCCCGCGACTCCGTCGCCCCTGGCGCGCAGGTATTCGCCGATGGCGCCGGCGACACAGCTGAGAAGCACATCGTTGACGGAGCAGTTCAGCGCCTTGCCGACCGCCTTGACTTCGGCCAGCGGAATCGGCGCGCACCAGGCCACGCGCTTGGCGGTGCCGGGCTGGCCCTTGAGCCGGGTGGCGGAGTCGTCGGGCATGAGCGCCAGCGCCGCCAGGTCGCTGGTGACCCGGTACGCGGCTTTCGCCATGTCCAGCGTGTCGCGCACGCCTTTTTGCGGTTCGCGCAGCATTTCCATGGAACGCGCAGCCTGCTCACCGGCACGCGCCAGCGCCCGCACGGCCAGGCCGGTGAAAGGTTTGATCAGGTTGCCGACGAGCCAGTCCTCGGCGCCTTCCAGCCCGCCGCGCGCCGCGCCTCTCGCCCGGCGTGCGGGTGGCGCGGCGCCGCCATCGACCAGCGATTGCGTCACCGCGATCAGCGCGATGCCGTCGGCGATGCAATGGTGGATGCGCACCACCAGCGCCGAGCCGCCCTGATAGTGCGGCACCAGATGGAATTGCCACAGCGGGTGCTTGCGCGCGAGCGGGCGCATCGCCAGTTCGGCGACCCGGTCCTGCAGCGCTTCCTGCTCGCGCCCCCTGGGGGTTTTCGGCAGTTTCTCGACCACGACATGGCGGGCGATGTCGAAATCGCCATCGGCCACCCAGGTGGCCCCGGCCGCGTCCTCAACCACACGCTGCCCGAAGCGCGGGTACTTGAGCAGCCGCTCCTGCACCCGGTCGCACAATGCTTCGTGGGTGATGCCGGGGCGCAGCACCCAGATGCCCACGATCATCATCAGGTTGCTGGGCGAATCCATGCGCAGCCAGGCGGTATCGACCCGGCTCATGCGCTCGCCCGACAGGCCCAGCGTGCCGCCGACTGCCCGGATCAGGTTCTTGCGCACGGCGCGCACGGGCTGGCGCGCGGCCTTTCGTGCCGCTTCGGCATTGACGGGGCGTGTCGCCATGGCGCCTCCACTGTGATGGGGTGATGGATGTCCGTAAGATACCGTGCAGCAACCCTGCAGGACACCTGTTTTACCCCACCCCTGACCCGAAGGAGCATTCCATGGCCGACCTCCAAGCCGAATTCGAAGCCGCCGTTGCAAATTCCAAAACCTTGAGCGAGCGCCCCGACAACGCCACGCTTTTGAAAATCTACGCGCTGTACAAGCAGGCCAGCGTCGGCGACAACGCCGAGAAGAAGCCCGGCTTTGGCGACATGGTGGGCCGCGCCAAATGGGACGCCTGGAACGGGCTCAAGGGCACGGCCGGCGCGGATGCCATGCGCCAGTACATCGACCTGATCGCGTCGCTCGGCTGATTATTTCGAATAAAAAGGCCGGTAGCCCTTATTGAGCATCAATAGCCAGCTATCAAACAAGAAGCGCCGGACTATCCCGGCGCTCGTGCCGGCGCACCCGCCCGGCCCCGCGCGGCGCTCATTTTCCTTTGGCCGGTTTCTTCACGGCGGCCTTTTGGGCGGCCGGCCTGGAGGTCAGCAGCGCATCGAGATTTTTCGCGATCTCGCTCTCGATCCTGCCCTTGAACGCGCCCAGCAAAAAGCCCAGCCGCGCCCGCAGTTCGAAGCGGTCCCGGCTGACGTGCAGCGTGCCGTCCACGCCGCTGCGGGTAAAGCGCACCTCGTCGCCGGTCTTGCCCGCCTCGTAGGTGCACTCCATGCCAAATTGCGCTTGCGCCTGCCCGACCCACTGGCGCGCCACCTTGCGCGCGGCGGGCAGCCCCAGGGCATGCGCCCGTTCGATGTGAATGTCAGCCACCGTTCGTCTCCCCGGAAATCGGCCCGGCCATCTGGTCCAGCGCCTTGATTCGTTCGTCTTTCGGCAGCCTGGCCAGCTGTTTCACCGCATCATAAAACCGTGGCCAGCGGCTGCCCTCGCGCGCAAACAGCGCCTCGAACTCGGGCACCAGTTCATCGTAGAAAGCCAGGGCCCCGAATGACGCGTTGTTCGCGCCGGCCACCCAGTGGTCGTAACCTGCGTAGCCGCCCCAGGAAGCCTTGAGTTTGGCATAGTTGTCACGGAATTCCTGCATTGCCCTGTTTTTGAGAGCCTCCATGTCAGACCGGTCAACGGCCGTGGCCTTGTTTCCCTTGTAGATCAGCATGAGCTGGCGGCGCGTGGCCGTGGTGAGCGCGCGAAACTGCTGGCGCCGCGTCTCGTAGCGGGCGTACTGCTCGCGCGCCGCCGGCGAGGCGCGCTCGGACAGCCAGCGCGCGCTGCCCATGATCTCGACCGCGGTCGCATACGACTCGTTGAAGACGGTGTCGCCCGGCACATACAGAATCTGGTGCGCGAGTTCGTGAAAGATGATGCGGGCCAACTCGCCCTCGGGGTAGTCGATGAAGGTGTTCAGCAGCGGGTCGCCGCCGGCCCAGTTCAGCCAGCCCAGCGTCGAATACGCGGGCACGCCGTACACGCTGACCTCCAGCCCCTGGGCGCGGAGGCCGGCCGCTTCGCGCTGCGCGGCGGCCTCGTCGAAATACCCGCGGTAGCCGACGCAACCGGCAATCGGGAAGCACCAGGTCTTGAGCGTGAGCGAATACGGCGGCGCGGCCACCACGTTCCAGACCACGGCGCTGCGGTGCAGGTCGGCATAGCGGTGGTAGCTCGCGTTGTCGGGCTCGTCCAGTTCGGTCACGGCAAAGTGGCGGATGCGCTGGGCCAGTTCGAGCCGCGCCTTGAGCGGAGCCGGCGTGTGCGGGTCGGCAATCCAGTCATCGACGGGGCGTGCCGCCGCCATCAGGCTGATCTGGCCATGCACCGATTGCCAGTAATAGCCCAGGTCGGCGCAGCCGCCCAGGCAAAGCACGACCGCAACCACGGCCACCCGTCGCGCGATGCCGAGCATGGGCAAGCCGGACCGCACGGCGCGCTCTCAGGCCAGCGCGGGCGCGGCCGCCAGCCCCTGCATGAAGGCCTCGCAGCGCGCCAGCTGCTCCAGGCTCACGTACTCGTCGCTTTGATGCGCCTGCACTATGCTGCCGGGGCCGCACACCACGGTGGAAATGCCTGACTGCCTGAACAGGCCCGCCTCGGAGCCAAACCCCACCAGCGTGGTGCCGGATTCGCCCGACAGACGCAGCGCCAGCTGCGTGACCGGGTCCTGCGCCGAGCCCAGAAAGCTCGGCACCTCGCAAATCGTCTCGAAGCGAAAGCCTGCCTCGGGCGCTACCTTTTTCATGGCTGACTGCAAAGACAGGGCATGGGCCACCACCTCTTTTTGCATCACGGACGCGTCGGCCGTCGGCAGATCCCGGAATTCGTAGCGGAACTCGGCGTCGCGCGGCACCACGTTGTCGGCGATGCCGCCATGGAACTGACCCACGCTGGCGGTACTGAACGGCACGTCGAAGCCCTCGTAGCGCGGCTCGTGACGCTCGAAGCCTTCGGCCATGTCGCGCAGCTTGCCGATCACGCGCGCCGCCATCTCGATCGCGTTCACCGATTGCGGCGTGAGCGACGAATGCGCCTCCTTGCCGCGCACGCAGCAGCGGTAGCGGTACACACCCTTGTGCGCGATGGCCGGCACCATGCCGGTGGGCTCGCCGATGATGCAGGCCAGCGGGTGGACGCCGGCATCCTTCATGTCGGCGATCAGCTCGCGCACGCCGAAGCACCCCACCTCCTCGTCGTAGCTGAACGCGAAATGAACAGCGAACGGCGCCGGGCCTTCCAGGAAATCCTGCGCATGGGCCAGCGCCAGCGCAATGAAGCTTTTCATGTCGGCGCTGCCGCGGCCGTACAGACGGCCATCCTGCACCTGGCCGGAGAGCGGATCCAGCGTCCAGTCCTGCCCGTCCCAGGGCACGGTGTCGGTATGGCCGGACAGGATCACGCCCGCGGGCTTGCCCGAGCCCAGCGTGGCGAACAGGTTCGCCTTAGACCGGTCGGCGCTGTAGGTAAGCCGGCTGGCGACACCGAGTCTTTTCAGCTCGTCGCGCACGAAATGGATCAGCTCCAGGTTCGAGTTGCTGCTGACCGTGTTCATGCGCACCAGCGTTTGCGCAAGCGCCAATGCCCGTGGGGAAATCATCCCGCCATTGTGCTGGATTTCCCGCGCCGGCAAGGCCGCGCCGGCGGCGATAAACTGCGGGACCACAGGAGGCAACATGAAAATCATCGATTCCATCGTCACTCAGGCGGCCGGCATTGCCGCGATTCGCCGCGACCTGCACGCACATCCCGAACTGTGCTTCACGGAAGTGCGCACCGCCGACGTGGTGGCGCAGAAACTCACGGACTGGGGCATTCCGATCGACCGCGGCATGGGCACCACGGGCGTGGTCGGCATCATCAAAAACGGCACCAGCGACCGTGCCGTGGGCCTGCGCGCCGACATGGACGCCCTGCCGATCCAAGAGAAGAACACCTTCGCGCATGCGAGCCGGAACGCCGGCAAGATGCACGCCTGCGGGCACGACGGCCACACCGCGATGCTGCTGGCGGCAGCCCAGCATTTCGCGAAGCACCGCAACTTCGACGGCACGGTCTACGTGATCTTCCAGCCGGCCGAGGAAGGCGGCGGCGGCGCGCGCGAGATGATGAAGGACGGCCTGTTCGAGAAGTTTCCGATGGAGGCGGTGTTCGGCATGCACAACTGGCCCGGTTCGCAAATCGGCAAATTTGCCGTGGGGCCCGGACCGGTGATGGCCTCCACCAGCGAATTCAAGATCACGATCCGCGGCAAGGGCAGCCACGCCGCGATGCCCAACAATGGCATCGACCCGGTGCCCATTGCGTGCCAGATGGTGCAGGCCTTTCAGACCATCATCAGCCGCAACAAGAAGCCGATCGACGCGGGTGTGATCTCGGTCACCATGATCCACGGCGGCGAAGCCACCAACGTCGTGCCCGACAGCTGCGAGCTGCAGGGCACGGTGCGCACCTTCACGCTCGAGGTGCTGGACCTGATCGAAAAACGCATGAAGCAGGTGGCCGAGCATGTCTGCGCGGCGCACGAGGCCAGCTGCGATTTCGAGTTCGACCGCAACTACCCGCCCACCATCAATTCCGCTGCCGAAGCCGAGTTCGCGCGCCGGGTCATGGTGTCCATCGTCGGCGAGGAAAACGTGCTGGCGCAGGAGCCCACCATGGGCGGCGAGGACTTCGCCTTCATGCTGCAGGCCAAGCCGGGCGCCTACTGCTTCATCGCGAACGGCGACGGCAGTCACCGCGAGATGGGCCACGGCGCGGGCCCGTGCATGCTGCACAACCCGAGCTACGACTTCAACGATGACCTGATTCCGCTGGGCGCCACCTATTGGGTGCGTCTCGCCGAAGAGTGGCTGAAAGACCCGCGCGCGGGAGCCGGCGCATGATGATCCCCGCCCAGGCGTTCTCGCCCAGCTACGCACAGGCCCGCGTCAAGTTCCTGGAAGCCGTGGCCCTGGCCGGGCTGCCGAACGAATCGCACAACCATCCGCTGCCCGGACGCGATGGCGAGGTGCTGGCGATGGACGTGGCACTCGACGGCGCGCCGGACGCCGACAAGCTGTTCATTCTCTCCAGCGCCTGCCATGGCGTGGAAGGCTACTGTGGCAGCGGCGTGCAGGTATTTGCGTTGCACGATGCCGAGTGGCGCGCCAGGGCGCGCGCGCAGGGCGTCGCGGTGCTGTACGTGCATGCGCTCAATCCCTATGGTTTTTCACATGTGCGCCGGGTCACGCACGAGAACGTGGACCTGAATCGCAACTTTCACGACTTCAGCAAGCCCCTGCCCGTGAACACCGGCTACCGCGAACTTGCGCCGCTGCTGCTACCCGAGCAATGGCCGCCCTCTCCCGAGAACGACGCCGCGATCGGGCAGTTCGTCGCCACGCGCGGAATGCCGGCGTTCCAGGCCGCCATCTCGGGCGGCCAGCACGAATTCCCGGACGGCCTGTTCTTTGGCGGCACCGCGCCGACCTGGAGCAACCAGACCCTGCGCCGCGTGCTGCAGAAATATGGGAAACGGGCACGGCGCATCGCATGGATCGACCTGCACACCGGGCTCGGCCCGAACGGCGTGGGCGAGCGCATCTTTGCCGCCCGGGACGACGCCGCGGCGGTGCAGCGCGCGCGCGCCTGGTGGGGCGGCGACGGCGCCACCCCCGTGACCTCGATCTACGACGGCTCGTCCACCTCGGCCTACCTCACCGGCCTGATGTGCGGCGCGATCTACGAAGAGTGCCCGCAGGCCGAGTACACCGGCATCGCGATGGAATACGGCACGCTGCCCATGCTCGATGTGATGCGCGCGATGCGCGCCGAACACTGGCTCAACATCCACCGCGATGCGCCGCCCGAACTGGCCCGGCAGATCAAGCAGCAGATGATGGAGGCGTTCTATACCGACACGGACGTCTGGAAGGAGCGCATCATCAGCCAGGCGAGGCAAGCCATGCTTCAGGCGGTGGATGGCTTGAGTTCTTGATGATTTTGGCTTCCGGTCCTTGCGGGGTATGGACAGTCAGCTACTGGGCTTGTAGCTAACCGGTTGTCATTCCCGGCTTGACCGGGAATCCACGGTAGTTGAGGCGTTGGCCTTTGCAAGGGCCGCTGGCCGGGTTGCGTCCCGGCGGGCGCCTCACTTTCTCTTGCTTCGCCAAGAGAAAGTAAGCAAAGAGAAGGCGGGCCGTGGCGCGTCCTTGTGGAGTTTTGTATTCGGTATTGGCTTTGGCCCCCCGCCGTCCTGGCACGGCTGAGCAGCGCACGGGCAAGCGGATCAAGAAGCGCGCACTGTCCGAGTCCGCAGGGCGAGTTTGCGCGCCTCCCGCTTGCACCGAGCAGCGCAAGGAACCCCGCAAGGGCCGGGCCTGCGGCTGCCCTTTCTTTTGGTGACTTTTCTTTGGGCATGCAAAGAAAAGTTACTGCGCCGTCGGGCGCACATCCCGACTCCCGCCCTCCGGAGCGAGCCCCGGCTCGCTACCTTTCGCGGAGGCCACAGTTTCACTACCGTGGATTCCCGGTCAAGCCGGGAATGACGATTATGGGGCCGCCCATGACAGATCAGGAACCCGCAATGCCAGCAACACCGGGATTCGAAAGGGACGCCGGGAACCGCGTGGCCGCAATCGCCAGCAGCCCGTCAAAAATCAGGTTGTCCACCAGCTCGAACGCCGCCGGCATGACGGGTGCCATCTTCCAGCCCGCGCCGCCCGTCATGATGCACAGGGGTTCGGCCGCGCAATGCCGGTGCACATGCTGCACCATGCGCTCAATGGCCCCGGCAATCGCGTAGGTGCCGCCGCTGGTCAGGGCGTCGCTGGTGTTGGCGGGAAATTCACACACGTCGCCGGTCGGCACATGCAGCCCGGCGGTGCCCGATTCGAGCGCGCGCAGCATGATGCCGTGGCCGGGCAGGATGAAGCCGCCAAGGAACCGCCCCGCGGCATCGATCGCCTCGACCGTCACCGCGGTGCCCACCATCGCCACCACCATGGGCCGCGGCGCGCTGCCGGCCCGCGCGGCCTGGGCCAGCATGCGGTGGCGCGCCCCGATCATCGCGACCCAGCGGTCGGCGCCGAGCCTGGCCGGGTGGTCGTAGCCGTTCACCAGCCCCGCCTCCGAACTGCTCGATACCACCCATTGCGCGTTGACATCCCAGATTTCCATCTGTTCCTCCACGCCGCGCCGGGTCGCGTCCGCCGCCACGACGCAACCGAGCATGGCGCGCGGCGCGCTCAGGTGGCGCCAGTCACCGTCCGCGAGTTTGTCGATGTTCTCCAGAAACTCCGCGCCGTGCGCGAGCAGCGCAGCGCCGGGACGCGGCGCGTCGTACTGGGCCCACTTGAGCCGCGTGTTGCCTACATCGATCGCGAGAAACGTCATGCTGTCCCCATGTTTTGCGCATTATCACCAGAGCGGCCCGTTCCGGCGCAGAGGGTTTCCGGCAGGCCGGCGCATGGTTGCAGCGGCATGGTACCGGGGCCGCTCGCGTGCACCGGGGCGTTTGCGGCTAAAGTGCGGCTTCATTGCGAATCCACCCGCAGGACTGCCATGCACATCACCGAGCTCCCGGCCGCCAGCCTCTCCGGCGCCATTCACGCACGCCAGGTCTCGTGCCGCGAGGTGATGCAGGCGTATCTGGCGCGCATCGACGCCGTGAATCCAACGTTCAACGCTATCGTCAGCCTGCAGGACGGCGACGACCTGCTGCGCCAGGCCGATGCGCGCGACGCCCAGCTGGCGCGCGGCGAGTCCATGGGCTGGATGCACGGCATGCCACAGGCCATCAAGGACCTGTCGAACAGCGCCGGCATCCCGACCACGCTGGGCTCGCCGTTGATGCGCCAGTTCGTGCCGAAGCAGGACGGCCTGCTGGCGCAGCGCATGAAGGCAGCTGGCTGCATCGTGATCGGCAAGACGAATACACCCGAGTTCGGCCTGGGCTCGCACACCTTCAACGAAGTCTTTGGCGTGACGCGCAATGCGTACGACAGGACGAAATCCGCCGGCGGCAGCAGCGGCGGCGCGGCCGTGGCGCTGGCGCAGCGGCTGCTGCCCGTGGCCGACGGCTCGGACTTCATGGGCAGCCTGCGCAACCCGGCCGCCTGGAACAACGTGTTTGGCCTGCGGCCTTCGCAGGGACGCGTGCCGATGGCGCCCGCGCAGGATGTGTGGGTGGCGCAGCTGGGCACCGAAGGGCCCATGGGGCGCACCGTGCAGGACGTCGCGCTGCTGCTATCGGTGCAGGCGGGATACGATTCGGCCGCTCCGCTTTCGATAGCTGAAAGTGGACACCAGTTCAAGGTCTTGGTCGATTTCGACCCCAAAGGAGCAAGGATTGGCTGGCTCTGCGACCTGGACGGCTACCTGCCGATGGAGGACGGCATCCTGCCCGTATGCGAACAGGCGCTGGGTCGCCTGCAGGGCCTGGGCTGCGTGGTCGAGCCCACCGCGCTGGGCACGCCGCCCGAGGCGGTGTGGCAGGCCTGGCTGATCTGGCGGCGCGCGCTGGTCGCCTCGCGCATCGCGCCGTTTTTGCTCCATGCCGGAAACCGCGAGCACATCAAGCCCGAGGCGCTGTGGGAATACGACCAGGCGCAGGGATTGAGCGGTGCGCAGTTGCTCGGCGCCAGCACACAGCGCACGGCCTTCTACCAGCATATGCTGGGCTTGTTCGAGCGCCACGACTACCTGGCGTTGCCGACGGCCCAGGTCTGGCCGTTCGATGCGCGCCAGCGCTGGCCGCAGAGCATCGCCAGTGCCGGGCGCAGCGTGGCGATGGACACCTACCACCGCTGGATGGAAGTCGTGATCTACGCCACGTTGGCCGGCCTGCCCTGCATCAGCGTTCCGGCCGGCTTCAATGCCGCGGGCCTGCCCATGGGCTTGCAGATCATCGGCCGGCCGCAGGCCGACCTGGCCGTGCTGCAACTGGCGGGCGCCTACGAGGAGGCGGCGCAGGACGTGCTGCAGAAAGCCCCCGCGGCTTGACGCCGGCGGGTGCCGCGTTTAATTCCCCACAGTCACTTGTAGAACCAAGGGGTTCTTGCTGGCGCCAGGCAATCATGCTAGAAACGTTACATTCGTTGGATATAAGTGGTATTCAAAGCCGCAGCCCGTTCATTCACAATGAGCTTCTCTCTCTACCGATCTCCCGGCACCATCGTCTTCCTCGACGACGACCCGGACTACCTCGACATGCTGGCGCTGGTGATGCCGGAGGACTGGCATGTGCGCCTGTTCCGGCGATCCCAGACCTGCATCAACCAGTTGCAGCAGGAGCCTCCGCTGTGGGAGGCGGACGCCTGGACGCAGCAGGAAATTGTCGAAAACGCGCGCGCCGGCGGTGCCCCCCTGATTGCCCAGATCCTGCACTATTGGGGCGAACACAGCCGGCGTTATGCGCTGACCCAGGTTTGCGTGGTCGACTATTCGATGCCGGGCATGGACGGCCTGCAGGCGCTGGGCGAGCTGGTGGACTGGCCCGGCCTGCGCGTACTGCTGACCGGCCAGGCCGACGAGCAGATCGCGGTGGACGCCTTCAACCGCGGGCTGATCGAGCAATTCATCGCCAAGCAGACGCCGGACATCTCGCGCCGCCTGATTGAAACGCTGGGGCGCCTGCAGGCCACGGCCAGCGGACGGCATTCCCAGATCTGGCGCAGCACGCTCACGCAAAGCCAGAACGCATTGCTGCGGGTGCCGTCCATCGCGCGGGACCTGGCCGAGTTTGTGTCGAACCGCTGGGTCGAATACGTGGCGATTGGCCGCCCGTTCGGCATTCTGGGGCGCGACGCGAATGGCCGCGTCGGCTGGCTGCAGCTGGAACCCATGAGCGGTCTGGGCGAACTGGCCGAATTCGCCGGGAAAGCGGGCGTCAATGCCCAATCGGTGGCCGACATTCAGAAGGGCAAGAAGCTGGCAGCGCTGGAACTGGGCGTGGCGCTGGGGCGGGCCGATCCGCCGGAAGTGAATCCGGCGCTGCCGATCGGGCAGGAAGAATCGCTGCTGGGCGCTCTCTTCGCAGTGGGCATCGAACACAGTCCGCACGCCGGCACCTGCTACCACCGCTGGCTTGCCGCGCAGCCGAAGCGCTTCGTGCAGGGATAAAACAAACACCCCCGAAGCGCCTGCGGCGCCTCCCCCTCACGGGGGCGCCACCAGCAGCCCGGCGAAGCCGGTTCCGCGCTGTCCCTGGTATTTGGCTGCGGCGGTCTCATGCCTCGCGGATCGTGCACGGCGCGGTGGAGCAGCCGGGATCAGGCTTGCCGCCACGGCAGGCCGCGCAGGCGCCAGCCCCCCTTGCGGCCGCGCTGCGCGTGCTCGTTGGGATCGCCCTCGAAGCCTTCCAGTATGTTGTAGGCCTGCAGGCCCAGCTCAGTGGCGCGTTTGGCCGCCGCGATGGAACGCACGCCGCTGCGGCACAGCAGCACCACCTTGCGGCCGGGCGGCACGGCTTCCTTCAGGCCTGCATCGAACGCCGGGTTCATGGCCATGCCGGGCCATTGCTTCCAGGCCAGCGGCACCGCACCGGGCACGAAGCCGACCCACTCGCGTTCGGCATCGGTGCGCACGTCCACCAGCACCGCCTCGCCCGCCTGCCACCACTGATACGCCAGTTGCGGCGAGACATCGCCCGCGTAGCCCTGCGCGGGCCGCGGCTCGTCCGGCGCCGCCGGTTGCGCCAGGGCCGGCGCACCGGCGTCGTGGCGCAGGCCCGAACTCTGGTTCGCCGGCACCGCCTCGTCGATGCGCCGCGGGCGGGGCAGGTTCAGCGCCTCCATGGTGGCGGCGAACTCGGCCAGGGTCTTGCCCGCTACACGCGCGTTGCCGGCGCGCTCGGCACCGATGGTCGACTGCGTACGGCCCTGGTAGTCGTGCGCGGGCCACACCGTCGTGTCGTCCGGTAGCGCGAACAGTACCTCGGTCAGGCTTCGGTACAGGTCCGCCGCACTACCGGATTGAAAATCGGTGCGCCCGCAGCCGTTGATGAGCAAGGTGTCGCCGGTGAAGACATGGTCGCCGCCCGGCGTCTTCCAGAGGTAGCACATGCCCCCTGCCGTGTGGCCGGGGGTATGCAATGCGGTGATGGCTTCACCGCCGAAACGCAGCACCTCCCCATTCCTGAGCTGCACGGAGGCCGTGCCGATGCCACAGCCCGCGGGCGCTGCCGTCTTCGCGCCGGCGTGCTCGGCCAGCAGCCCCGCGCTCGTGATGTGATCCGCATGCGCATGGGTCTCCACGGTCCACAACAGCTTGAGGCCATATTGTCGCAACACCGCCAGATCGCGCTCCACCTGCTCGTCCACCGGATCGATGATCAGCGCGTCGCGCGTGCCCTCGTCGAACAGCACGTAGGTATAGGTGCTGGACGCGGGGTCGAATAGCTGCAGCGGTTTCATGTTCGTCTCCAGACGCTATGCTGTTGCCTAGTTTAGAGCTTTGGAATATCCCCGATGAACTCCTATTGGCAATCTCTGGCGGGTGGCCTGCTGATCGGTCTGGCCAGCTGGCTGCTGCTGGCCGCGCTGGGCCGCGTCGCCGGCATCAGCGGCATCGCGTCAGGCGCTTTCGCGAAGCCGGCCCTGGAGGCCGGCTGGCGCCGCGCCTTCTTGACGGGGCTGATCCTGGCCGGCGCGGCGGCGGCGCTATGCTGGCACGCGCCGGTCACCGCAATGCGCTCACCCGCCGTGCTGGCCGTGGCCGGCCTGTTGGTGGGTTTTGGCACGGTGCTCGGTTCGGGCTGCACCAGCGGGCACGGCGTGTGCGGACTGGGACGCCGGTCCGCGCGCTCCCTGGTCGCGACGCTGACTTTCATGGGAACGGGCATCGCCACTGTATTGATAGCGCACTATCTGCGTGGCTAAAGGGCCAAGTACCAATATGATCAATAAAAAGCTGTTGGCAGCCCTGTGCGCTGGGGCGCTGTTCGGGGTTGGACTGGTGCTGTCGGGCATGACGCAGCCGGCCAGAATCATCGGGTTCCTGAACCTGGCCGGCCTGTTCGACCCGGCGCGCTTCGGACGCTGGGATCCGAGCCTGGTGTTCGTGATGGGCGGCGCCGTATTGGTGAGCCTGGTGGCGTTCGCGGTCACACCGAGGCCGGGCCGCAAGCCCTGGCTGGCCGAGTCGTTCATGCTGCCCACGCGCCGGGACGTCGATGCCCCGCTACTGCTGGGTGCCGCACTATTCGGCGTGGGCTGGGGTCTGGGTGGCTACTGCCCCGGACCGGCGCTGGCATCGATGCTGACGGGTGGCCCGGATGCCCTGATTTTTGTAGCGTCTCTCGCTGTCGGAATGTGGGCCGCGCGGCGCTTTACCTCCTGAAGCCGGATCATGCGCCGCAGCCGTGGCTGGTGCGGGCTTGACGCCACCTCCCATCGTGCTAGAAAGGAATCGGCCCGGCTCTAATTGACGTTTACGTAAACGTAAATTAGGATCGCGGTATCTTCAAGCCTGTTCACCACCCGCGCCGCGCGCGCGAAGACGCCATGACCGACCTGTCCGCAGAATACAAGGCACTTGCCAACTATCGCCCCACGCACAAGGTGCGCTTTGTCACGGCGGCCAGCCTGTTCGACGGGCACGACGCGGCCATCAACATCATGCGGCGCATCCTTCAGGGCATGGGCGCCGAGGTGATTCACCTGGGCCACAACCGCAGCGTGGACGAGGTCGTGACCGCCGCGCTGCAGGAAGACGCGCAGGGCATCGCGATCAGCTCTTACCAGGGCGGACACGTCGAGTATTTCAAGTACATGGTGGATTTGCTGCAGCAGCGCGGCGGCGAGCATATCCAGGTCTTCGGCGGCGGCGGCGGCGTGATCGTGCCGCCCGAAATCCGCGAGCTGCAGGCTTACGGCGTCGCGCGCATCTTCAGCCCCGAGGACGGCCAGAAAATGGGTCTCGCCGGCATGATCGGCGAGATGGTGATGCGCTGCGACAAGGACCTCAGCGGCCTGGCGCCGAAGGACATCAAGGCCATCCAGGGCCACGGCGAGATGGCCTGGCGCGCGCTGGCGCAGCTGATCACCGCACTGGAAGCGGCACCGGCCGGCGCCAAACCGGCAGCGATCGTGCAGGCGCTGCGCCAGCAGGCCGCGGCGCGCAAGGTGCCGGTGCTCGGCATCACCGGCACGGGCGGCGCGGGCAAATCGTCGCTCACCGACGAGCTGATCCGGCGCCTGCGTCTCGACCAGAACGACGGCCTGCGCGTGGCCATGATCAGCATCGACCCGAGCCGGCGCAAGAGTGGCGGCGCGCTGCTGGGAGACCGCATTCGCATGAACGCGATCTCGCCGTGGCGCAATGGCGCGCGCGTGTACATGCGCAGCCTCGCCACACGCGACTTCGGCAGCGAGATTTCGCAGGCGCTGCCCGACGTGATCGCCGCCTGCAAGGTGGCCGAGTTCGACCTGATTGTGGTGGAGACCTCGGGCATCGGCCAGGGCGACGCGGCCATCGTGCAGCATGTGGACGTGCCGATGTACGTGATGACGCCGGAGTTCGGCGCCGCCAGCCAGCTGGAAAAGATCGACATGCTGGACTTCGCCGAGTTCGTGGCCATCAACAAGTTCGACCGCAAGGGCGCGCTGGACGCGCTGCGCGACGTTGCCAAACAGGTGCAGCGCAACAAGGAGGCCTGGACCACGCCGCCCGACCAGATGCCGGTATTCGGCACCATGGCCGCGCGTTTCAACGACGATGGTGTGACTGCGCTGTACCAGGCGCTGCTGCCGCGGCTCGTCGAACTCGGGCTGCCCGCGGCCAAGTCCACCTTGCCGGGCGTGAGCGTACGACACAGCACGAATCAGACCCCGGTGGTGCCGGCGGCACGTACCCGCTATCTCGCCGAAATCAGCGACACCGTGCGCGGCTACAAGAGGCGTGCGCGCGAACAGGCGCAACTGGCGCGTGAAATCCAGCAACTGCGCGCCGCCGCCGCGATGCTGACCGTGGGCAAGCCGGACAAGGCGCGCGCCGCCGAGGCCGCGATCGACCTGGCCGTGGCGCGCGAGCAGACCCAGGAGCCGGCGGCCAAAAAGCTGCTGGCACAGTGGCCCGAGATGCAAAAGGCCTACGCCGGTGACGAGTACGTGGTGAAGATCCGCGACAAGGAAATCCGCACCGCGCTGACCACCAAGAGCCTGTCGGGCACCACGATCCGCAAGGTGGCGCTGCCTACGTTCCAGGACCAGGGCGAGATCCTGCAGTGGCTGATGCTGGACAACGTGCCCGGCAGCTACCCCTACACCGCCGGCACCTTCGCGTTCAAGCGTGAGGGGGAAGACCCGACCCGCATGTTCGCCGGTGAGGGCGATGCGTTCCGCACCAACACCCGCTTCAAGCTGCTGAGCTCCGGCATGGCGGCCAAGCGACTGTCCACCGCGTTCGACAGCGTGACGCTATACGGCAATGACCCCGATCCGCGCCCCGACATCTATGGCAAGGTCGGCAATTCGGGCGTGTCTATCGCGACGCTGGACGACATGAAGGTGCTGTACGGCGGCTTCGACCTGTGCAGCCCGGGCACCTCCGTGAGCATGACGATCAACGGACCGGCGCCGACCATCCTGGCAATGTTCATGAACACGGCGATCGACCAGAACATCGACAAGTTCAAACAGGACAACGGGCGCGAGCCGACCGAAACCGAGACCGCGAAGATCCGTGAATGGGTGCAGGAGAACGTGCGCGGAACGGTGCAGGCTGACATCCTCAAGGAAGACCAGGGGCAGAACACCTGCATCTTCTCGACCGAATTCAGTCTCAAGGTGATGGGCGACATCGCCGAATATTTCGTGCACCACAACGTGCGCAACTTCTACAGCGTATCGATCAGCGGCTATCACATCGCCGAAGCCGGCGCGAACCCGATCAGCCAGCTCGCCTTCACGCTCTCGAACGGCTTCACCTTCGTGGAAGCGTATCTGGCGCGCGGCATGCACGTGGAC